>JADGQN010000280.1 GCA_017881765.1 Syntrophobacterales bacterium
CTGGCCTTTGCCATCTTGCTCATATTCGTAGTGTTGAGACAACTGGAGTTGTTACGCCACCGGGACGGCCAAGACTAGTATCGAGTTGCGGAGATGCGCCCGATCAGACGTTTCTGAGCCGGCGGCGGAGCCAGCACGTCAGGAAGAAGAGCAAGGTAGCTCCCCTGCCCTCTTTCATTATGCGTATTGCCATCCGGCGCATCCTCTCCTGCCGGTCGACCTTCCGGTCCGCGAGGTAGATGGCAAGAAGACCGTGGCAAACCATGTGGTGATATTGTAATTTGGAATTTGAAGATTAGAAGGGGACCTTGGATCCCCTTGAGAGGAGCCCCGATGTTAATCAGGGCATGTCGGCGTTATACCTTTTGAACGTTGGCCGCGGCAGGCCCCTTTTTGCCATCCACGATATCGAACTTCACTTCCTGACCCTCGGCCAGGGACTTGAAGCCGGCTTCCTGAATAGCTGAGTAATGGACGAAAACGTCTCCACCGTCTTCGCTCTGGATGAATCCAAAACCTTTGGACTCGTTAAACCACTTTACTGTTCCTTTTGGCATGCTTAAACTACCTCCAACTTTTTCGTTTTAATAGATTTAAGGAATACGGAATTGTGTTTAAAAAACCTGCAAAGTCCAAGGCTTTTGCGGCGATCAACAACAGGTACTTCCGAAACCTCTGATCTATTATCGCACAACTACACCCAAAAGTCAAGAGATAATTGACAAAAATAGATAAAATCCCCTCAATTGTCTTCGCCGCGCAAAATGATTACGTTGCCAGTGTGAGACTTGAAAGGCTGGCAGCCCTGCGGGCGGTGCGCGAGATGCTGGTCGCAGCCGAACGATAACCTCTCCGGTGTGCGTGTGAACGGTTAGCCTGGTGCTTGAGAATGATGCAAATATGTGTTACACGTCTCTCTCCGGTTGCGGATATTCTCGACGCCCGAAAACTCTGGCGAAACGCGAGCAGGATAATCAATGAAGGTTCCTCGTCTGGATTTGCGTAAGGTAAGCTTCGTCGTAAACGGTAAAAGGATCCTCAGCGATGTTTCATGGACTGTCGCACCGGAGGAGCACTGGGCCATTCTTGGACCCAACGGGGCAGGAAAGACAACGCTGCTCAACATCGTGTGCGGGTATGTCTGGCCGAACGCCGGAGGCCAGATTTATCGGAACGGTGAACCAGACGTCGATCTTGGTGATTTGCGCAGGAGTATAGGCTGGGTCACCTCGACCCTTGTTGATGAGGTCCCCAAAAGGGAAACGGTTTTGGATACGGTCATCTCGGGAAAATACGCTCAGGTGGGCTTGTGGGCGTTTTCCTGGGAACCCCCCACGCCCAGCGATGCCAAGAGGGCCCTGGGCTACCTGAAGGAGATGGGGTGCGAAGGGCTTGCCCGGAGATACTTCGGGACCCTGTCTCAGGGCGAACAGCAGAAGGTTCTGATCTGCCGGGCCCGGATGACAGAGCCCTACCTGACCATCCTGGATGAACCATGCGCCGGGATGGACCCCGGAGCCCGCGAGGTCTTCCTCGCTTCTCTTCTGTCAATCGGAAAGAATAGCAGTCATCCAAGCTTCATTTACGTGACGCATCACGTGGAAGAGATCCTGCCTATCTTTACGAAGATCCTTATCCTCAAGGATGGCAGAGTCATGAAGAGTGGCAAAACGGATAACGTACTTTCCGGCGAAACCATCAGCGAGCTTTACGGCATCTCCGTGCAGCTCGTCAAGAAGAACGGCCGCTACTGGCCCATTCCCGCGTGATACCAGGTTGCCTTCATTCATAGACCCGCGTAACTACTCGAACCAACCCTTCAGCATCGGTTGGCATTCGTATAGCTTGAATTCAGTGAAACGGTACGTTGCGACACCCGACGTCTTCAACGGATCTTTTGAAAAATAATTGGTGACCTCTTCCAGGGAGTCGCCTTTAAGAACAGCAAACCCTCCGGTGCCGGCAACCGCCTTGGGTCCGGAAAAAAGAATTCGACCCTCTTCAAAGCCTTTGTTAAGAAAGGCGTGGTGGCCGCTGATTATTTCACACAGCACCGCTTCGTTGACGGCATTCTCGAATATCGATTCCATAACGAAGTATCTCATCAGACTTTCACCTCCCTCCCTCTCCAT
This sequence comes from Syntrophobacterales bacterium, assembly GCA_017881765.1. GTDB lineage: Bacteria > Desulfobacterota > Syntrophorhabdia > Syntrophorhabdales > WCHB1-27 > JADGQN01. Next base: position 2,133 of record JADGQN010000280.1, read on the forward strand.
ACGCTATCATTTCAAGCCGCGGCACTCTTTCCAGAACTTATACTCGAAAGGCCATTCCTCTTTGCGCCAGGTGACCAAGGACCTCATGCGTTCTCTATACTGGGCCGCCCTGGGTTCGTGCGCATGAGCCGTTTCTTTGTCCCTCCACGCCACAACCAGGTTCTCACCCAGCAGAAACGCCTTCTTTCTCGTATCCTCAGGGAAGTTGTACCCCTCAATTTGGCCCATGGCGCTCCAAACCGAGCCCACAGGAATCCCCCCGGTGATCGCAAGGAAGTCGCTCAGATAGTCGGCAATCGGCTCCTCATCCCCTCCTCCGGAGGTCACGACCGAAGCACCGTACTTTCCCTGGAAGCCTATGCAATGAACCACACCGCAGCAGCGGTCCAGAAACGCCTTCATTTGAGCGCTCACGTGTGATATGTAATTGGGCGTCGCCAGGACCAGTGCGTCAGCCTCCATGACCTTCTGCTTGATCGCATTGAACCCGTCCTTCTGCGGGCAGACACCTGTCTTGTGGCAGACATCGCAGGCCCTGCACGGCTTTACCTCTCCTCCCTTGATCGTAATGGTCTCGGTCTTTGCCCCCTGGCTCTGTGCGCCCTCAAGCACGATTTTGAGTAGTGCGGCCGTGCTTCCTGCGCTTCCCTTCGGGCTGCCGACAATGCTTATGATTTTCATTCTCCTCTCCCTGATCTTTATTTTTTGTCTCACCGCGACACGTCTCCATCCGCAACCCTACATTATAATCATGGCCTGCCCCATTTTCCAGACCGCCTGTATAATCTTCACCCTTTCGCATCGTAACCGGAATCTGGTAGAATACTGCCATATGAAAGATGCAGTACGGAACCAATAGTTCGGCTGATTGAGGAGGTCGTTGGTGAAGGAAGAAATCATACAAACAGATGTCCTGTGTGTGGGTGGGGGCATAGCAGGCCTTATGGCGGCTATACGCGCGAGCGAAGTGGGGGCAAAGGTCATTGTCGCTGACAAGGCCAACACGGTGCGCAGCGGTTCGGCAGGCCTTGGAAATGATCACTTTCGCTGCTACATTCCGGAGGTCCACGGCCCCGACATGAAACCCAACCTTGAATCGCTCGTGCGCTCCCAGGTGGGTGGGCCGATGAGGCAAGGGGTTTTTCTGCGCACCTGGGTGGAGAAGTCTTTTGATATCGTCAAGCTCTGGGAAAGCTGGGGCATACCCATGAGATACGAAGGCCGGTACGAGTTTGCGGGCCATGGGCTCCCCGGGCGAATACTTGCGTCTCTCAAATATGCAGGCAAAGATCAAAAATCGGTTCTGACGAGGGAGGCCCGGAAGAGGGGCGTAACCGTCATAAACAGGGTGATGATGTTTGACCTCATCAATCATAACGGTAACCTGGTCGCGCTGGGAATCGATACAAGGAACGACCGGCTCCTTGTTTTTGAGGCCAAAAGCGTGGTGCTGGGCACCGGGCTCTGCACGAGGCTCTACCCTAGTCCGACACCGGGCCACATGTTCAACATCGCTTATTCGCCTAATAACACCGGCGATGGCCGTGCAATGGCGTACAGGGCGGGCGCGGCACTTGCCAATATTGAGCTTACCATGCGGTGGGCCGGCCCCAAGTACTTCGCAAGATGCGGCAAGGGAACTTGGATAGGGGTACTCAGAGACCCTGAGGGTAAGCCGATAGGACCCTTCGTCACGAAACCTGACCGGAAGCTTGGAGACATGGCGGCGGACATCTGGCATTCGGCATTCGAAGACTTTGCCAAATCGGGCAAAGGACCTGTCTACATGGATTGCAGCGGGATCTCCGAAGAAGATTATCAATACATGAGACACTGGTTGGAGCATGAGGGAAACGCCTCCTTCCTGGACTACCTTGAAGAGGAGAAGATCGACCTTAAAGAAAGGCCCGTGGAATTTTCCACTTACGAAATGCACCTGTCCGGCGGTGTCTATTACAATGAGAAAGGGGAGACCTCCGTCAGGGGGCTTTATGCCGCCGGCGATGAGCTATTCGGGGGCATAAGCGGAGCCGCAACCTTCGGCTGGATTGCGGGAGACAGCGCCGGCAGCTATTCACGCAACGCCGCTCTTCCCGACGCTGAAGAAGCGCGCTCGCACATTGAAGCAAAGAAACAGGAGATACGCCAGATGCTCGGGCGCGCCAGAGGCCCGGCCTGGAAGGAAGCTAATACGGCCCTTCAACAGATCATGCAGGAATACGCGGGCCCCATCCGGTCCGAGACGCTACTCAATGCGGGTCTCACTCACGTCCGGAGACTTAAAGAAAAAGTGCGTACGACACTCGTAGCGAAGGACCGGCACGATCTGGCCCGGAGCCTCGAGGTCATAAATCTGGTGGATCTTGCCGAACTCCTTTTTCTCGCGGCCCTGGAGCGAAAGGAGACCAGGGCGGGCCACGTGCGCGTTGATTACCCCTTCACCAACCCCCTCCTCGACAAACTGCTTCTTGTGAGAAAGGGCGACGAAGGACCCGTGATGGAATGGAAAGCATTACAGCGTTGAGGAGGAACCTATGCCACCGCTCATAGATGAAAACATGTGCACCCACTGCGGCGCGTGCGTTGACGTGTGCCAAAGTGACGTTTTTTCGATGCGCGTCGAGGATACGGTACCGGACGCAACTTACGCAGACGATTGCTGGCATTGCGGCGCCTGCGTCATGGAGTGCCCCGTGCAGGCCATCACCTTGAGAATACCGCTCCCCATGATGGTCTGCTACAAATAGGAGGTAAATATGATGATCCCGCGCCTGAAAATAACTACCTGGTTCTTTGCACTATCTATTCTAATCTGGACGTGTCAGTCTGTCCTGGGAGGGAATATGGAAGCAGTGGCAGTCAAAGGCATCACCCCTGTCGGTCACCTGGACATCGAAGGGGGCGGCATGGTGGACGTCCAGGGAAAGCTCGCGGTTATCGGCCATATGGAGCCACCCTTTGCCACGAGCATCATCGACGTCTCCGATCCCGGCCAGCCGCGGGTCCTTTCCAGGATTAAGACACGGCCAGACACCCACTCGCACAAGGCGCGCCTCTGCGGGAATATCCTGGTCACCAACGTGGAATCATACAAGGGCTGGAAACAAGGAGACAAAGCCGGACTCGCCTTCTTTGATATATCGAACCCGGCCCAACCCAAGGAGATCGCCTTCATGGAGATGGGCGGGATCGAAACGGGCGGGACCGGTGTGCATCGATTCAGCCTGGACTGCGACAGGAAGCTCGTTTACGCCAGCGCAAGCGCTACGGGGTACCAGGGGAACATCACCATGATCGTCGATTTCTCTGACCCGGCGAGGCCCAAGGAAGCGGGAAGATGGTGGGCCCCCGGTCAGTGGATTGCCGGCGGAGAGAAGCCCACCTGGCAGGGAACAGAGGTGCGGACTCATCACCCCAACCGCTGGGGTAATCGTCTCTATGTCCCGTTGTGGGGCGGAGGCTTTTCGATCGTCGACATCACGGACCTTAAGAAACCGCGGACGATCAGCCATTTCGATTACCATCCCGTTTACTCCTTTCCGACACACACTGCATTACCCGTCGGTCATAAGATCCTCGGACGCGATTGGCTCATCGTCTTCGATGAGGCTGTCGGGCCTGAAGCGAGCCCCCCTGCATTCATGTGGGTATTCGATATTACCGACGAAACAAAACCGGTGCCGGTCGCCACGTTCCAGGTGCCTGAGCAAGAGAGGAAGGCTCTGGCGGCAGGCCGCTTCGGCGCACATCAGCCGCACGAATATGTCGGCCCGGACAACTTGGTTTATAGTGCATGGTTTTCCGGCGGTCTTCGGGTGATCGACATCTCAAACCCTTACCAGCCTAAAGAAGTTGCCCACTACGTTCCGAAGCCCGCTCCTGGTTTTCGCTCAGCACAGACCAACGATCTCTTTGTCGACACGAACGGTCTCATTTACATCATTGACCGCGACAGGGGTCTGGACATTGTGAAGCTGACAGGCAGGGGAAAAGGCGAGCAGTAGGAATCAGCGCCAATATTAATTTGCATTCACGTGTATACCTTCGTTGTCGCTGCGTCGCTCTCCTCGACGTACCCCAGGTACGCCTGCGTCGGCTCCTCGCTGCCGCCTCGGTCTCCGCCTGAATGCAAATTAATATGCAGCACCTTCTTTAGCAGCCTGATTGCAAAAAAGCGCCCACCATGTACATGCAAGCCGGTAGGATAAGGTGTTGAAAAGCCAGTACTCAACGAGGCATGTTGAGGCTGGCTTTCCTTTTTGCCTGAAAATGAGTAGCCGATCTTTTTC
>JADGQN010000043.1 GCA_017881765.1 Syntrophobacterales bacterium
AGCATTGAGGGTGATATAAGGGGCTGGTATATAACTCGCAGAGCAATGGAAAGGTATCACGAATAAGAAGGGGCTCAGGCTCAAAACGGCCCTCGATAACGGGTTTTCCGGAGATTATCGCCACAGCATTCAATTCTGAAAAAGGAGCTTGTACACATGGCACAAGGAACAGTGAAGTGGTTCAACGACGCTAAGGGCTTTGGCTTCATCACCCAGGATGACGGCGGGGACTGTTTTGTCCATCACTCCGCCATTCAAGAGGAGGGCTTCAAGTCTTTGTCGGAAGGCCAAAGGGTTGAATTTGACCTCGTGCAGGGACAGAAAGGACCAGCCGCAGAAAATGTTCGGAAGATAAAATAGGCAATCGAGGATACGGCAGCCGGCGGACCCTTCAAGAACCGGGGATATGGCTGAGGAGATTGCGCGCTCGCAGGTAAGATCAAGAGCGGCAGGAGCCAGCCTTGAAACCGATGCTCATTACGAATTGTAATGTTTGCTAATCCATAAAAAGACAGAGACGCGATAAGGAAGAAAGAAACAGAATCGAGAATCATTAATTTTTGAAAATCGGCCCGTGGGTAAGGCGGGATCACCGCAGATACAAATCGGCCGGTTGCCATCCTTTAGCTGTACGATTAAACTTCGCAGTGCCACTGCGCTCCAATTGACAGTCAATCGCGCTGCATAGCACCTCTCCGAACGGAGAGGTTTGCTTGTATTTTACAGTGAACAATACCAAGCGCTCAGTATCGGACACTTTTCTCACCTCGTTAACTTCAATCTTGTCGGCCTCTCCGACCATCACGCAAGGAACATTTCCGGGTCGAAGGATCAGATAGGGTAACCCTTTCTCTGTGAGCTCTGCATATTGCTTCCAGCCTAGATCTACGATATTCATGAACCCCATTCCCGAGAGTTTGTCAAATTGCGCTCTTTCTCGCGGGTCCATTTCACTGGAAAGGGGAATAGCATAGCGACCAGGACCAAGGGAATGGAATTCTAAAGGTACGTTTTTGAGGTCGGTTGCAAAAAGCTTTTCTTTGATTTTTTGGGCGGCCTCATCCAGAGAAAGTTCTTTAGTACCGCAAGAAAGAGGTAGAACAAGCGCAAGCATAAGGCCAATTGCAAAAAATCTTTGAACCAGCTTACGCCTAATTCCTCCTATAATTCCTATTTTGAAGCAGTCCTTAGGAGCCTTCGTTTCTGATCGAGTCGGCGTACTTGTCTGAGATGGGTGACTTTGACTGGACGTTGTCATTGTTCAAAACCTCTCGCGCAAGCCATTGTGTTTAGAAAAGGGCAGTGCCCTTTGAACAAATTGCCTTTCCTCCGATCTGTATAACTAAAGGCGGCGTTCTTCCCCGAGGGTATGAGCTACAATTTCAGAAGCCTTTCAGAGTTCTTATGGGTTATCTTCGCCAGATCGTTCGCGCTGATTGGTGCGATGTCCAGCATCTTGCGGCCTTCGGCGTTGGAGGAGAAGGGATAGTCGACCGCGAACAGCATACGGTCGGCGCCGAAGACTTCCAGGGCGCAAAGTAAGGGCGGGGCAGTGAAATAGGCGCTGGTGGTGATATAGAAGTTGGTGCGAAAATATTCGGCCACCCGCTGTTTCAGATTAGGATTCAACCCCGTCAGGCGACCGTCGGCACGCACCAGCGAGAACGGAAGGTTTTCGCCCATATGGCCGATGATGATCTGCAGCTTCGGGAAACGATCGAATAACCCGGACACCACCAGGCGGAGACAGTGCATTCCGGTCTCGACGTGCCAGCCCCAGGCCGAGGTCGATAAAGATTCGGCGAGAGGGGCCGAAAGGTCCCCGAAATAAGCTTGGTACACTGCCGCCGGCGGTGGGGCGGGATGCAGGTAAATAGGGACGCCCAACTGCTCGGCCGCGGCGAAGACGGGCTGGAATACCGGGTTGTCGAGGAAGCGCCCGTTGATCGTACCACTGATTAACGCTCCTTTGAACCCAACCTTGGTGACACAGCGTTCCAGCTCAGCGACGGCCGCATCAGGGGCTTGCAACGGCAACACGGCAAAGGCGGCGAACCGGTCCGGATGGGACTTTACTGCATTAGCCAGCATATCGTTGATGTCGCGGGCCACCGCAATCCCGGTGTTCCGGTCCAGCTTTTCCAAGCCGTCCCCTGCGACGGACAATACCTGCATGTCGATGCCGGCCGCATCCATGTCTGCCAGCCGCTTTGCGCCTAAGTCATTCAGTTTCGCTGCGAGCGCGGGTACGGAATCGCGCGCGTTTATGCCCACCGCCTTGAGGGCCGCCGTGAGTTGTGGCGTACCGACATGCTCTTCAACGGCGATAACTCTCATACCGGACTTCTTTGCATCCGCAGCCTCGCTGCTTCTCTCCAAACCTTTCAGCACGGCCGGCAACGTCAGCGCCGAAACGGCGGCTGTGCCAATAAACTCGCGTCTTCCCATCTTGGAACTCATCTCGTGCCCTCCCTATTTTGAAAATTGTTCAACAGTCTGGGTATTCTGTCCACCCCGAAATGGGATTTCTCCTCGACTCCAGCTGCGGCAGAGTCTCTCTGGATTATACTCAGTGTTATCCCATGAAGCAAATAAAAAGAAAGGAGTGGCTATCATATTCGCTTTGGCTATTGGGGCTTGGGTATTCTTAAATTATCTTGTTAGCGATTTGTAATGTTGTGAGACAGGCGCGTAAACGGGGATGTGCATTCCAGGAGGAATTTTCCGACTTACAGGGGTGCCTAGAACACCACAAAGGTTGATCGTGGCGTTGACAACAACGGTTCAAGATTACGATTGAAAACAGAGGATCAGCAGGCGCCGAGTTGAATATAAAAAAAGAGAAAAGATGGACGGGAAGCAGATACGCAGGGAATTGTTCATGGGCCTCTCCCGTCGGTGGTAATGCGGTTATCGTCCATTGGACTCTTGTGCAAAGTCAAGGCCGGCAGGGTAGTCGTCTGCCCTTGTCACTCTCAGGGGAAAACTCGGCGGCAGGGGGGGCGGTTTGAAACCTGAACGTTATTATTGGCTGTGATATTCGGACCAAACATACTCGCCGGTGCTACTTATGTCTGCCTTGAAGCGAATACGGTCTGTGAAAGTATAGGGGATAAGAAATGACCGATACGACAAATCTATATAAATCTCGGCAGATGTAACGGACTTCGGGGGCAACAAGATGCCGACAGTCTGCTTTAATAGATCAACGAACGGCGTCAAGGAGATGGTGGAAGATCTGTTGGGGGCTAGTCGTGGTATGTGAGTTTCATTTATTCCGGCATAGACGTGTCGCAACGTTTGTCCAACCTCGACCTTTTCCAGCGATAAAGAATGATGAATGTCATTGATCGGCAAATAACCATGATTTTTAAGGATGAAAGGGGTTTGAAATGGATCATTCGGATTCAGGATGGTGCTGGGATAAACCGAAAGTCTTGGATAATCCAGAAATAAGAAACTACCGACGGTTATCGAAAAGATTAACCAAAAAAGAAGAGACGTGAAGACCTTCTTTGCCATCCGAGTCAACGAATGTTTTTGAATTACTTCATCCACCATTGGCTGTTTTGCTTGGAGTTGTTTACGGCGTTCTTTTCGGTTCGGCGGTTCTGTATTTTGTGAGACAGGTTTATGCACACTGAATTATTGCACAAATAGCCAAAAAATCCACCTTATTTTGTTAACGGAAGGATGTTGGATGCTCGGGTCGTATGATATATTCATCTGCGTTATAATAAATGCGGGCCACGGTGCTGCTGGTAACAGTATTTATACCGATTTGCATTCAAGATGGACGACCCAGCCTTCGGCCGGGTACCCGGGCGGGCAGCGAGGAGATGACGCAGGCGTACTCGGATGTACGCCGAGGAAAGCGATAGCGGTAGCGAAGCATCCTGGAAGGAAGCATCCTGTAAGGACGCAGCGACAACGAAGGTATACGCTTGAAGGCGAATCGGTATTAGCATGCGCGGCAAGTAGCCGAAGAGGTTATTGTACATGCCGTATGAGAAGATATATGTGGAATGTTTCAGCGGGTTCAAGGCCAACGAACGTCCTGTGGCATTTACCTTTCAGGAACGACGCTGGGAAGTCGCAGAGATTGTTGATCGGTGGTATGAAGGAGATCTTGAGGCGGGACGTCCCGAGGCGAATTATTTCAAAGTCCGGACTGTTGAAGGTAATGTTTTCCTCCTTCGCTACCTTTCACTTTTTGACGCCTGGTCTATCCAAACACTAGAGCCTGCCAAATCTTGATTTTGTGGCTTACCCTATGCCGCCCCTTTTGTCCTTGCCTTTGTCGCTGTTTGACCCGGGGCCTCAGTAACATGAGCCAAAGCGGGAAGCTGCCATTTGACTTGGAAATTCTTCGACCCGCTCCAATCGTTACTAAGAATTTTACCACATTTTTTTATTGACACAGGGCTAACGTTTCAATGTATTATTGATAGACCAATAACAACAATAAACAGGGACGTGAGAACAACATGTTCAAATCGGTGCGAACGGATCGCAGTTCCCAGGTAATAGTAGACCAGATCAAAGACGCAATATTCCAGAAGAAGGTCAGACCGGGGGATAAATTGCCCTCGGAGCGGCAGCTGATGGAACAATTCCAGGCCTGCCGGGTTACCGTGCGCGAGGCATTGAAGTTGTTGGAATACGCGGGCATTTTGGAGATTAAACGGGGAACCCAAGGTGGTGCTTACGTCCGGGACCCGAATATCAAGTTCATCAATAATTTTTTGCGAGACATGTTTTCCATGGGAAATATAAACGTGGCCGACCTGACGGAAGCCAGGATTGCCGTCGAACCTTTCACGCTCAGGCTCGCCGCTGAGAGAATGAGCGAAGAGTGCTTAGAACAGTTGAAACAAAATATCGATGAGACAAAAGAATGCCTGAAAAGGAAGAATCCGAACGATGCCAGGCTCCTCAACCTGGAATTCCATCGGATCATTGCCCAGGCATCGGGGAATCTCGTCATCTTCTTCATGATCGATTCAATAATGGATATTATGGAGAACAATATCTCTTCTTCTGCTTTTGGCCTTTCTACCAAGGCCGTAGAGAGGACCCTCCATTTTCATGAAGAGATATACCAGACGATCAAAGACCGGAGCCCTGAGAAGGCTCAGGAGTTGATGCTGAAACATGTTCGGGAAATAGAAAGGGCGCTGGAAACAAAAGAACTCCCTGTGAGCGGTCCCGTAAGAAGAAAACCAAAAAAACACTAAAGGAGGTAGTTTTATTATGGTTGATTTATCAACGGAAATAGCCGGCGTCAAATTTAAGAACCCCATTGTGGTCGCTTCCGCTACACCGACGATGAACGCAAAGGGTATGAAGAAGGGAATCGATGGCGGGGCAGGTGCAGTCATTGCCAAGTCTCTATTCGGAGAAAGCGGAAAACTGGGAAGGCAGTTCCCGAGGCCCCGTTTCAAGCTTATCGACTACAGGGAATATCCTGGATATCCGGAAAAGCTGCCCCATTCCTTCACGCTCCGTTCGCTCGAAGAGTGCTCGAGCTTCGATTACGAAACCTATATGAAGGATATCAATAAAGCCAAGGATCTCATCGGCGATTCGGGCATAGTCATAGCCAGTCTCTCCGGCGCCACAATGGACGAATGGCTCACCATGGTCAAGATGGTAAACGAAACAAAGGCCGATTGGGTTGAGCTGAATAATTCCTGTCCCTTCGCCGCCGACATGGGCATCTGCATGGGAGCCGGCGCAGTCGACATGACCTATCAGTTCGTAAAGGCTTGTAAAGAAGTAATTAAGAAACCCTTCAGCGTCAAGATAACCCCTCAGACCAACGACCCTGTGAAGATTGCAAAACAGGTAGAGCAGGCAGGGGCGAACGCGGTAAACATGTCCGCCCGTCTCTCGGGACTCTCGCTAGACATCGAAACAGCGAAGCCCACACCTTTCGGCGCCATCGGCGGATGGGGCGGACCTTACCTCCTCGGCTACGGCTTGAAGATGGTCGGCCAGGCGGCCAAAGAGCTGAAAATCCCTATAATAGCGGGTCTCGGCACGTGGGAATGGCAGGACATCATCCGGTATATTATGATGGGGGCGACCCTTGTTCAATCAGGCGCCGGCATCATGATGCAGGGGTATAAGATCAGTGGGAAATGGCAGGAGCAGATGTCGGCCTGGATGGAGGCAAAAGGTTACAAGAGCATTAACGATATACGGGGCCTGGCCCTTCCGAATATGGTGAAGACCGCGGAAGTCCCGCGGAAGCCTACGAATATCGCAATGGTCATCGACACGGCTAAATGCACTCGCTGCGGTGTCTGCCTCAGAAGCTGTTTTTACGACGCAATTACACTGACCAAGGCAGGTGCCGTAGTCAACCCCAAGGCATGCGACGTCTGCGGCATGTGCTCCGAGGTGTGTCCATCTTATGCGCCGCACCTCATCAATAAGTGATAGGGTATCTGACCGCCGGCCTGGCTTCAGCACTAAGGCCGGGCCGCCAGGGAAAGGAAGGCTTTGCTCGTCATGCGGTCCGCTGGTAAGGCTGGTTGACAATAAAGAGATCATAAAGGGAAGGAAGACATGAACGGAGAAGTCTTTGATGCAAAGTATCGCAAACGTCTTGAGAGCATTTCCACAACAAATCTGTCGGACGCACTCGACCAGGCCGGAGTGAGGGGGGCTGTAATCGGCATCCGCCCCCTCTTCGGTATGCCCAAGGTGGTGGGCAGGGCTGTCACGATCAAGATCACGGCGGCAGGCATGATGAAATCGAAGAGACATCTCGGGATCGATGCAATCGCCGTCTCCTCCCCGGGGGACGTGATCGCCATCGACAATCGCGGTGATACTTACAATAATTGCTGGGGAGAGATCCTCTCCTGCGCGGCACAGCAGAAGGGCGTGTCGGGCGTCCTCATAGACGGAGCTGCCCGGGATGTCGATTTTTGCCAGGAGATCGGATTCCCTGTCTTCGCGCGGGGCGTAGTGCCGATCACCGCGCGCGGGAGAATCATGCAGGAGGACTTCAACTGTCCCATCCGGCTCGGGGACGTGCAGGTAAGGCCGGGCGATATTCTGGTAGGCGATGTGAACGGTGTCGTGGTAATCCCCGAGGAGAAGGTGGATGAGGTGCTTTCCGCGGCGGAGGCGATCCTGGAGAAAGAGGAGCAGATGAAGGCGGACATCCTTGCGGGTATGGACATTCTCGAGGTTGACAGTAAATACAATTACGAACAGATGCTCAAAAAATAAGGGTGGACTATGGAAATTCCGCGGCCGGACAAGAAAATAATCGATCAATTCATGTCGCTTTCCACTGCTACAATCTCCGATGCCTTGGACCGCTTCGGCATCAGGGGAGGATGTGAAGGCATCCTGCCCGTCGTGCCCGGGGCGAAGATGGCTGGACCGGCCGTCACCCTCCGGTACGTGCCCGTGGGGCAGCTCAAAGGGACGGTCGGCGACTATATCGATGACGTGCTGGCCGGGGACGTCATTGTCCTCGACAATAACGGTCGGACGGACTGCACGGTCTGGGGCGATATTCTCACCATGGTAGCCAAACGAAAAGGGGTCAGTGGAACCGTGATTGATGGAGTCTGCCGTGACGTCCCCTATATTCTGAAGGAACAGTATCCGATCTTTACCAGGAGCCGCTTCATGATGACCGGGAAGGACCGGGTCATGGTGGATGCCATGAACGTGACTGTCTCGATCGGAAAGACGCAGGTGAGGCCCGGGGATATCATGATCGGGGACGACACCGGGGTTGTGGTCGTTCCAGGTGAAAGGGCTGCTGAGGTACTGGTAGTGGCTCTGGAGATCGAAAGAGCTGAAAACGAGATCGAGGAGGCTGTACGCAGCGGCCTTTCTCTGCGAGAGGCGAGAGTGAAATTCAGCTACCACTCCCTTCAAACGAAAAAATAAATGCAAGACTGACGCCTGTGGGGATTTTATGCAGAACGTTGTTATGAAAGCAGATGTTGAGAGTTTGATCGACTGCTTCAGCCCGGATCCGACGAAGCCTTACACCATGAGCGAGCTGATCCGGATGGCCGAGGAGCGGAATGCACCATTGAGTCACCTTGTCGTCGCTCAGGCAATGGCCGCTGAGAAGCTCAGCTACGAAGAGATACTCAACGCGGTCATGGATGCCTTCCGGCATAACCTGAGTGCCTGCGAACTCGGTCTGGGAGAAGGCAAGAGCTTTCTGCTGGGCAGGGTGGCCTCTGACATTGCCCGCGAGAACAGCCGGGGACCGGCCCTGATCGAGGACGAGTTGGTCAACCGGGCCATGACCTATACCCTTGCTACGGAGGTCGGCAATCACGAGGTAGGCCTGCGCCCCTGCGCCGGCACAGGCGATTCATGCCCCTACACGGGTCTCATGCGCTCCCTTCTCGAAAATCCTTACCCCTGGGAGCGCGTTGCCCAGGCCACGGCCCTGATGCTGAAAATCGGCAGTATCTTCAGGGCGGGGAAGGAGACGACGGGGTGCAATATGGAAGGATTGGGAGCGGGTGCTGCTGTCACCGCTGCCGTTCTCACGGAATTGAGGGGCGGGACGCCTTCCCAGGTCGGGAAGGCGATGGTTCTGGCCCTCTCACCGACGATTGCGGTGCCCTGCACGCCACGGGTGATGGTCCCGGGACTTTGCGCGATGCACATAAGCGGCGCAATCCTTCTGGGCAACCAGGCCGCAAACCTTGTCCTCAAGACGTCGCTCCCGATGCCCGTGGATGTGGATGTGATGCTGGCAATGGCCACCCGGATTCACAAGGAAGCGGCGCCGGCCATCACACCTATCAACATCCGCTATCTGCGTCCTTTCTTCGAGACGGATGAGAATGTGGAACGACTCATCTCTCCCGAACTACTCAGTCAGGAGTCGCGCGAAAAAGAAGCCGTCCTTGAAGAGGCAAGAAACGAGGTGAGAGCCCTCGTGGCGCAGGCTGCTCCGCTCACCCGCACGCTCGGCGACGTCGTCTTCGGGGGCAGCAGCATGGCCGTCGGTTCGCCCACGAATATGGGCAGGATCTGCCACGAGATGGCGAAGGGGGAGATCACCGCGGTGCGCATAGAACTGACCACCGATCTCTTCTCCCGCCGGGCGATTAACGTACCGGGCATTCTGATGGGCGCGCTCTATGGCGCATCCACATCTGATATCGAGAGTTATCGCAAAGTGGTCCCCGATATACTCAAGCGGGGACTTCCGGTCAAGATCACCCAGATCATGGAACCGGAAGTCCAGCGCATCTGGCTTGAGACCAGGGAGGGGAGCTTCATGGTTAATTCCCTCAATCGAGGCGGAGGAAGATTGGCCATCATCGATGCGCTGCCTTCCCGGGAAGAGGCCCTCGCCGCGGCGAAGCGGCTTGGGATCGTTGTTGCCCAATGACAGAGGGAGGAGATATATGGACGCCCACGTTCTGAAAAGCATTGTACGCCCACCCCAGAATTTGATCCGCCAGTTGGCGGCCTTCGATACGGCCACGGTTCACGAGGCATCCGGCGGTGCGGGCGCCCTTTCCAGTGATATTAAACCTGTCGACCCCTTGAGCCGCCTTTGCGGCCCGGCAGTTACCGTGTTCTGCCATCCCGGCGAGAATCTTATACTCCACAAGGCAATCTACGTTGCCGAGCCCGGAGATGTCCTCGTCGTTACGGTGGGTGGTTACGAGGAAGCAGGCCCGTGGGGTGAGATCATGAGCTTTGCGGCTCAGGTGAGGGGTATCGCCGGGTTGGTTATGGACGGTTCGGTCCGTGATTCAAGGGCCATTATCGATATGCGGTTTCCCGTCTTTTCCAGGTCCCTCTGTATCAAGGGAACCACCAAAGATTCCCTGGGGCTGATCAATCATCCCATTATGATAGGCGGTGTGCCGGTACATCCGGGAGATCTGATCCTGGGCGATGCGGATGGCGTTGTCGTGGTGGCGCGGGACGATCTCGCAAAGGTCCTCTCCGCTTGCACTGCTCGGACAGAGAAAGAGATAAAGATCAAAGAAGAGCTGAAAAAGGGGAAATCGACCCTCGAACTCTACGGGTTCGATAAATCCCTTGAGGCCAAGGGGCTGAAGGAGTCCTGATTCATGATAACCCTTGGGGAAGGAGGAATATGGGGCCGCCGGGAATGAGAGAAATCGACTGCGACGTCCTGGTTGTGGGTGGCGGTGCAGCCGGAAGCCGTGCTGCCTATGAAGCCAAGCGAGCCCATCCGGAGCTGGAAGTACTGATGGTAGTCGCCGGCCATTTTGGATCAAGCGGCAGTACGAATCTGATCGCTTCAGAGAGTCTTGGCATAAACGCCCCTTTTAACTTTATTGGGGATGGCGACAGCCCCGACGTTTATTATGCGGACATGATAGAGACCGGGGCCGGCCTCAGTGATCCGGCTTTGTGCAGGGTCATCGCCGATGAGGCATGTGATCGCATTAATGAGCTGATCGGTCTCGGCTTGGAGTTTGACAGCGAGGGGGGCCGAACTGTCCAGCGCAAGCTGTCCGGCTGCACAAAGGCACGCTCTCTGACGTGCGGGGGTTCCACGGGCAGGGAGATTGTCAGGGTTCTGAAAGGGGGGATGAGCGAACTTGGTGTAACGGTCCGGGAACATGTTCGCGCCATTGATCTTGTGCAGGATGAGAAGGGGCGGGTGCAGGGGGCCATAGCACTGGCCGGCCCTGAGGCCATCCTTATCAGGGCCCGGGCTGTCATTCTTGCGAACGGAGGTGCGGGGAACATCTTCAGGCATAATGTCAATCCTCCCTCTCTTGAGGGAGATGGTTGGTCAATGGCCTTCCGGGCTGGCGCGCATCTGGTGAACATGGAGTTCTTCCAGGTGGGCCCGGCGGTCTTCAATGCGCCTCTCACGTTCATCATCCACAGCCACATGTGGAGACTCAGGCCGCGCCTGACAAATGCATCGGGCGAGGAATTCCTTGCCCGATACTGCCCGCCCGGTGTAACACCCGACGAGGTGCTTGACCTGAAGGCCATGTCCTACCCCTTCTCGGTCAGAACAAATGCCAAATACGTGGATATAGCGATCTTCAAAGAAGTAATGGAGGGCAGGGGGACATCTTCAGGAGCCGTCTATTTTGATGTCACCCATGTAGACCACGAGACCCTTCTGGCCCGCGCTCCCATCACGTACAACACGTTGAAGAAAGTCGGAATCGATCTGGCACGTGATCGCATTGAGGTCGGCCTTGCGGTTCAGAATTTCAATGGCGGTGTCTCCATCGACGTCAATGGCTTTACCGGGATTGATGGTCTTTACGCAGCGGGCGAGGTGTCAGGCGGTGTTCACGGCGCTGACAGGCCTGGTGGAAACAACCTGATCGACACACAGGTGTTTGGCTATCGGGCGGGAAGGGCTGCAGCGGGTCGCGCCGCGCAGGTAGAGAAGGTGGGGTTCTCAGCGGGGAAAGTGGAGCAGCTCGAGTTCCGGCCGCCTTCAGAGAATGATGTGACGGTGCTGCAGGAGAGTGCCAACATCTACTACTCCAACCTCACCATTGTCCGGACGGGAAAGGGCCTTCAGGATGTACTCGATTTTGTCGATCGCAACGGGAGAACCACGAACGTGGTCGTCAAAAACCGGCTGACCATCGGGTCTATACTGGCTACAGCGGAATTGATCCGGGAGGAGAGCAGAGGCACACACTACCGGGAAGACTTTCCCGACAAGAACCCGGTCTGGGGAAAGAGAATAGCCATATCGCGGGGAGAGGGCGACACTCCCAAGGTAGAGATTATTCCTTAAGGTTTATCATATGCCTGAAATATTTAATAAAGGAGGTCTTCCATGCGAAGAGCAAAAAGCTGCCATTGGTTCATGATGATGACTGCGGCCGTATTCCTTGTTACCGTTTTTTTTAATGCAGGGGCATGGGCTCAGATCCGGAGGATATCGATTGGTACGGCGGATACGGGAGGCGTCTATTATATTTACGGCGGCGCGATTGCAAAGGTCGTGTCGGCCAATATACCCAACACGCAGGCAACGGCTGAAGTGACGCCCGGGGCCGTGGACAACGTGAAGATGCTGCAGAACAATTCCATTGACTTTGCCTTTACGAAGAGTGATGTTGCGTCGGAGGCGATAAAGGGTGTGGGACCCTTTTCCGGTACGGGGAAAGTTCAGGTCCGGGCAATTGCCGTCCTCTATCCCGACATTGCCCATGTGGTTGTCACGCCCGGCATCAATAAACTGGAGGATATGAAGGGGAAGCGGGTCTCCACAAGCGCGCCGGGGAGCGGCCATGAAATGGTGGCCCTCAAACTTCTTGAAGCAGCAGGGGTAAACCCGCTCAAGGATTTTAAGCGGGAGCGGATCAGCCTCAGCGAATCGGCAAACGCATATAAGGACAGGAAGATCGACGGCTTTTTCTTTGCTACCGGCCTGCCGGCAGCGTCCATGTTGGATTTAGGGGCAACCCCTGGCCTTACCTACAAAATAATGGATGTCCAATCCTACCTCCCCGCCATTATAAAGAAGCACGGCAATATCTATTACGAGACGGTGATTCCAAAGGGTACCTATAAGAATCTGGAGGCCGATGTCAAGACCATTGCGGTGCCCGTGGTCTTCGTCACCACCGACACGATGGATGAGAAGCTGGTTTATGCAATAACGAAGACCCTCTTTGAAAAGAAGGCTGACCTTGTGGCAGTACACAAGGAGGCGAACAAGCTGACACTGAAGAGTGCCACGGCCCTCCCTGAAGTCCCCTTTCATCCCGGGGCCATCAAATATTACAAAGAGCAGGGAGTATTGAAATAGCGAACAGAGGCCCCAGGCCGGCGGCGGCCCGAATAATTCGAGGGAGGGGTTGCAGTGAGCGAATCGGAACACCTGGAAACTATATCGAGCGAGAAGGCGGAAGAAATCCTCGAGGAGTTCGAGGCTCCCACGCGCAAATTCAGCGGGATGATGTGGTACATCACCACGGGTCTTGCGGTTTTCTGCTCGCTCTTCGCTTTGTACGGGGCCTTCGGTTCGATGATCACTCAGATCGCAAGATTTGTTCACGTGATGTTGATACTGATTCTGACCTTTCTCTACTTCCCTGCCGCCCGGTCATGGAAAAATCGCAGTATCGCCGTTGATGTCATCCTTGCCCTCTTGGTTTTTGTTACGTTTGCCTACCCCTTTGTCGATTTCGAATCGTTTATCTATCGTGTGGCCAACCCCGTGCCCCTGGACGTATTTTTCGGCGTTCTTGCCTGTATTCTCGTGCTGGAGGCCACCCGCCGTGCCACAGGGGCAGCCCTCCCCATCCTGGTTATCGTCTGTGTTGCCTATGCCTACTGGGGATCTGTCCTGCCTGAGCCATGGGGACACCGTGGTTACACGATCACCCGCATCATTGCGCTCGAGTATATGACCTTGAACGGACTTTTTGGTACGCCGGTGGAAGTCTCCTCGACATTTATCATCCTTTTCACGATCTTCGGCGCTGTTCTGGAGATTTCGGGCGCCGGGCAGTTCTTCGTGGACTTCGCCCTTGGTTGTATGGGAAAAAGCCGCGCAGGCGCCGGTAGGGCCGTCACCCTGGCCTCCTTTCTCCTGGGGACCGTGTCTGGAAGCGGTGCGGCGACAACGGTAACCCTCGGCTCCGTGGCGTGGCCTTTGTTGAAACGTTCAGGGTACGACAGAGATTCTGCCGGAGGGCTTTTGGCGGCCGGTGGAATCGGGGCCATCCTTTCACCGCCTGTCCTTGGGGCCGCCTCTTTTCTGATTGCGGAAATCCTGAAGATTTCTTACCTCCAGGTTCTGATCATGGCCTCCATCCCCACCATACTCTATTATGCCTCGATCCTCTTTATGGTTCAGGGCGATGCCCGGCGCTTCGGCCTGAGGCATGTATCATTGGGAAAGATCGATGTCTTAGCCCTTACGCGGCAGTACTGGTTCCATTTTGCCTCTCTGGTAACGATCGTCATATTCATGGCCCTTGGATTCTCGGGCATTACCGCGGTTTTCTACAGCATCCTTATTGCCATAGGAACAAGCTTCCTCAACAGGAAATCAGCCCTCTATCCACGCAGGCTCATCGAAGCGCTGGCAGCAGGCACCAAACAGGTGCTCAGCGTTGCCGCTACCTGCGCCTGCGCCGGCCTTATCGTCGGCGTCATCAACCTGACCGGCATAGGCTTGAAGTTCTCCGGCATCATCATCGACATCGCCGCCGGGAACCTATATTTCACCCTTATTCTCACCGCCTTAATCCTTTTGATTCTGGGGCTCGCTCTCCCCATTACCGCTTCCTACATTATTGCCGCCGTCATGACAGCTCCGGCATTGGTCAAACTGGGTGTTCCCGAGGCGGCTGCTCACATGTTCATCTTTTACTACGCGGTCTTGTCGGAAGTATCCCCTCCCACAGCTCTCTCTCCCTTTGCCGCCGCTGCCATTACAGGAGGGAATCCGTTCAAGACGACCATGCTGGCATGGAAGTATACACTCCCGGCATTCATCGTACCCTTCATGTTTACCGCCTCTCCGGACGGGATCGGGTTGCTCCTGCAGGGCCCGCTATTGAATATAATAGTGGTTACTCTCACGGCCCTGGCCGGTGTCTGGGCCCTTTCGGGCTGCGTGGGCGGCTATTTGATTATGCCAGTTGGCGCATTTGAACGAGTGGTCCTCGGTATTTCCGGCCTTCTGCTCTTTTATGCCGGCACATTTCAAGACCTTGCGGGAGCTGCGCTCCTTGCCGTAATCGTTGTCATTCAAATCGTTAAAAAACGGGGCGAGCAGAGGGCTTCAGCGGGCGAACCGGATGTGTGAGAAGAGGGCTTGATCGATGGAATTTACCTATAACCAAAAAAGAGAAAGACCGAGCGCAGCCCAGAGGTCTGTCGCGGTAGCGACCCGTGGAATGGTCTCTTCCAGCCAACCCCTGGCGACGGCGGCAGGCCTCAGGATTCTTCAGAACGGAGGAAATGCCGTCGATGCGGCAGTGGCTATGGCGGCTACCCTTAACGTGGTGGAGCCCCATTCAGTAGGCATAGGCGGAGATACCTTTGCCCTCATTTACCTTGCAAGGGAACGAAAACTGATCGGCATAAACGGGAGCGGCCGCGCCCCCTATGGCGCCAGCATAGACTGGTTTACTCAGCACGACATGAAGGAGATACCCGAGAGGGGGATTTACGCTGTCACCGTACCCGGCGCCCTCCATGCATGGGGGCAGGCCATGGGCCGTTACGGGACGCTTCCCCTTGCAGCGGTGCTTGAGGACGCGATCCATAATGCGGAAGAAGGCTTCCCTGTCACCGAAGTGATCGCCGGGGAATGGAGAAACATGGAGGATATTCTTCGGTCAAATGAGGGCACGGCAAGGACCTACCTGGTAAACGGGAAAGCGCCTGCTCCGGGACACAGGTTCCGCAACCCGGATCTCGGGCGCACATTCCGTACCATTGCCCGGGAGGGTGTGGGGGCCTTTTATGAAGGCGATGTCCGGGATGCTATTCTCCGCTGCTCCGAGCGGCTTGGGGGCCTTCTCACGGAGAAGGATTTTTTGGCTCACGCTACCACCTTGGTGGAGCCCATCTCCACCGACTACCGCGGCTATACGGTCTGGGAACTCCCACCAAACGGGCAGGGGCTGACTGCGCTCCAGATCCTCAATATCCTCGAAGGCTATGACGTGGCGGGTGCCGGCCACAACAGTCCCGAGTACCTGCACCTGGTAATCGAATCGAAGAAGGCTGCTTTTAGCGACAGGGATGCCTTCCTGACTGATCCTGAATTCGAGCATGTACCTGTCGACCGCCTGCTTTCAAAAGATTATGCGAGGGCAGTACGGGACAGAATCGATGCGCGTCAGGCCAAATCGCCTCCACCTCCACTCTCTTTATCCGGGACCGCGGACACAGTCTACGTGACGGCAGTGGACAAGGAGAGGAACGCAGTCTCTTTCATCAGCAGTATATTCCAGCATTTCGGCTCGGGCGTCGTGGTAGATGGAACGGGCATACTGCTCCAGAACCGCGGCAGCTCCTTCTCTCTCGACCCTCGCCACTTCAACCGCCTTGAGCCCCATAAGAGGCCGATGCACACGATCATCCCGGCTATGGTCTTCAAAGACGAGGAGTTCCTGATGAGCTTCGGAGTGGTCGGGGCAGACATGCAGCCGCAGGGCCAGGTGCAGTTCCTCGTGAACCTCATCGATTTCAAGATGAACCTCCAGGAGGCCATGGATGCGCCACGGGCCCGTCACATGAAAGGCATGGAGGTCCACCTCGAGGCCGGGATAGGGGAGCAAACCGCCTCAAGGCTCCGGGCCATGGGGCATCAGGTATCGGAGAGCACATCTCCCATCAATGAATTCGGAGGAGGGCAGGCCATATACCTGGACCGCGCAAACGATGTCCTGCTAGGCGCATCAGACCGCAGAAAAGACGGTTGCTCGGTGGGTTACTGAGCAACACCTGAAACATTTCATTGTTGATTTGTTCGATATTTCCTATACTAACCGTGAAACGAGAAGGCATTTGTATGGGCTCGTAGATTGCCATCCCTGCGAGGTATTGTTTCATAAAGCATCATTAGCAGGGAGATTAGGAGAAAGATGATGCATAAGGTTGTACGATCACTTTGCGGATTCTGTCACACCAATTGCGGGGTCAAAATACATGTACAAGACGGCAAAATTTCCCGTATCGAGGGGGACGCGGACCATCCCGTCAACCGTGGCTATCTTTGTGGCAAGGCGCAGGCACTTAAGCCTTTACTGGAATCCGAGGAACGGTTGAAATTCCCTCTTAAGAAGTCAAAGGGAGGGTTTGTCAGGATCTCCTGGGATGAAGCCATTAGCTTTGCCGCGGACAGGCTCTCGAACATAAGGCAAACATATGGTCCGGAAAGTCTGGTTCATATGTCCGGAGCCCCTGTCACGTATGGCGGAAGGGATGGATTTCTTCAGTTCATTGGCGCCTTTGGCTCTCCAAACTTTAGCGGGTCAAGTAATCTCTGCGCTGTACCAAGACAGGTGGCTTTCGTTCAGGCCTTTGGTGGAAGACCTGAGCCGGACTATGAAAATACCCGGCTCGTAATCTATTGGGGTTTAAACCCGGTTAACTCAATGCGCTACAGTCAATATGCAGCCTACGATGGTTTCAACAAAATCATCCCGGGACTCAAAAAGAGAGGGGCCAAGATTGTTGTCGTTGATCCCATGAGATCAGAAACTGTCGCACTGGCGGATGATTGGATCAAGCCCAATATCGCCACAGATAGTGCTTTGGGTTTATCGATGATTCATACAATCATTCACGAAGATCTCTATGACAAAGAATTCGTGAAGAAATGGGTCCCGGGG
Source organism: Syntrophobacterales bacterium (assembly GCA_017881765.1). Taxonomy (GTDB): domain Bacteria; phylum Desulfobacterota; class Syntrophorhabdia; order Syntrophorhabdales; family WCHB1-27; genus JADGQN01. The sequence continues at coordinate 17,331 of JADGQN010000043.1, forward strand.
TTCGAAGAGATTAAAAAGCATGTTGCTACTATGTCGCCTGAGTGGGCGGAGAAGATAACGTCGATTCCGGCGGAGCGCATAAAGGAGTTTGCACGGCTTTATGCAACAACTGACGGGGCCGTTATTTGTGATGGAAACGGGATGGATATGCACACGAATGGTGTGGACATGGTGCGGGTCCTCTGTATGTTGATTGCCCTTACCGGCAATATTGATAAACCGGGAGGGAACGTCTTGTTCTCGTTCGTTCAGCAGACCCCTCTGCCTACCATAAAAGCGGCAAATAAGTGGATCGGCAAGGATGAGTTCCCGCTGTTCCCCAAGAGTCCATTCCCAGCCGTGAAAGAGGCACTCATCAAAGAAGAGCCAGATCGGCCAAGAGCCATGATCGTCCATCATGCCAACCCGGTGCTCATACAGGCGAATCAGGAAAGGGTCAAAGAGTCTTTCCGTAAACTGGAGTTTTTAATGGTTTGCGATGTCTTCCCTACCGCAACGACGGAAATGGCTGACCTTGTGCTCCCTGTTGCCGCTGATTTGGAGGCCGTCGATTACCGGGCCTATTCCAGCAGCCGGGGCGGATTTGTCGCCCTCAGGGAAAAGGTGACCGAGCCTGCCGGAGAATCCCGCTCTGTCTTTGAAATCGAATATGCGCTGGCGCAAAGAATGGGGATTGAGAAGAGTTACCCTTTTCAAAATGCTGAAGAATGGCTCGATTTTGTATTGGAACCGGCTCATATCACGCTCAATGACCTCAGGAACAAAGGGATAGTTTATGCCTCGCCGCCGGTTGCCTACCGGAAGTATGAAAAAGATGGTTTCAAAACGCCCTCACGGCTGGTCGATTGCTATCAGAATCAGCGCTGAGGACCACGGGCGTCAGCCCGTGGCTGAAAGCGTGCAGTGTTTTGGCTCTTGGGCGGCTGTGATATGATGGAAGCGTGGAG
>JADGQN010000281.1 GCA_017881765.1 Syntrophobacterales bacterium
TACTAATGCGGTCATTAGTAAAGCCACATACATCACCCTCCCCTTCATCCCCTCCCCTCAAGGGCGGGGAAGTATTACAACCCTCTCCCCTGGAGGGAGAGGGCGAGGGTGAGGGGGCCTTACTTATGAACTCCTTAGTAAAGAAATGGAAAAAGTTTATAACCCGCCGTAATGCGGAATGCAAAACTTTTCTTAACGCGTAACTTGTAACTTGTAACCCGTAACGGGGCCTATGGCCCCTCATACATCCACTTTCACGCCGCTGCCCGTCTTGAAGCCCTTTATTTCCAAGCCTCGCGCCTTGTTGAAGAAGAGTCTGACCAGTTCCCGATCCTGTGGTTCTTCCTCGAATGCCTGTTCTTTAAGAGCATACCAGGTGAAGCACTTGTCCACCAGCAATCTCCTGACTATCTCTCCCTCGTAACACCAATTCGCCTTCATGCGTATACCTTCCGGGTACCCGCCACCGGCGGGTGCGCTGCGTCGCTCTCCTCGACGTACCCCTTGGTACGCCCGGGTACCCGCTTGCGGGTGGGGCTCCTCGCTGCCGCCCGGGGTACCCGGCCGAAGGCTGGGTCGTCCACACGAATGCAAATTGGTGTAAAGCGTGGCAGACGGCGCGTGCACGAGGTCACTCAGCGCCTTCACATCGCTTGGCCCGTCAACCACGCGCTTCACGTAATTGATGAAGCGTACGATCTTCATCAAAGTGTAGCTGGCCTCCCTGGGAAAAAGCGGATTGGCCGGAAACAGAGCACTCGATCTCATCGACTTTAGATAGGGCTCCCATGCATCACCGACAATCTCGCGGAACGCCACGCTTCCCGGCGCAAGGTAGAAGGCACTCGGCCCCAGAAGAAGCCTCTTGCCCATGAGAAAGATGAGCGTGTCAAGCACATCCTCCGGCTCTTGACCCGGAAGACCGATGATGAAATGCGTCTCTACCAGAAAAGGAGAAGACTCCAGCCAGGGAAGGATTTCCAGGAAAGTTTTGGGAAGGGCTCTCGCCTGACTTCTCAGGACCGCTTCCCGGGCATCGACAAGGGAAAAATTGAGCCTGCGGAAACCCGCTGTGTACATCAGTTCCAGGGTGGGAATATCAACGGTCTCCGGATAAATCCCGTTCATCGCGGACAGGGTTAGCTCCTTGTTACGCGCGAGGAAGAGTACGTTGGTAAAGAAGGATTTGTCCAGGTTGAGCATATCGTCCTCGAAGTCAATAGCCTCGATACCCAGGTCGATGCAATCGTCGAGCTCCTGCTCTATACTGGCGAGGCTCCGCTTCCTGTATGGGACAGGCGGCTTACCACAGAAGCTGCAGTTAAACGGACAGCCCCTGGAGGTGAGAAAGAACGCATACTCTTTCCTGTTGATCCGGTAAGTCTCTGAAGAAATCGCCCGTCGATCGGGCAATAGATCAATCTCCTTTTCAACGTTGATCCCCGAAATATGGAGATGGCTGTTGCTCCTGAAGCTCACTCCATCAACCGGCATCAATCGTAGGTCTTCGCCCTTTTGCAGCCTTGCCACAAGCTGCGCAAAGGGCGTCTCTCCCTCTCCCCGAATAACATAATCAACAAACTCGTGCCGCAGGAGATGCTGCGGAAAAAGCGTGGCATGCGTTCCACCCATCACCGTAACGATGGCTGGGTCCACTTCTTTGGCAATGCGGGCCACCTCCAGCGCCTCCAGGGAATATGTTGTGTACGAAGCGGAAATAGCGACAATCGATGGCGACTCTTTTGCAATGATCTGCCTGATCTCATCCTTCGCCGCCCCGAAGCGATAGAAACGCCGGAATAAGGAAAACGGCGTGTACCTGTCATCGCGATAAAAAGGGGCCAGGTCTTGAAAAGCATCCGGAAAGCTAAGTGTGCGTTTCCTGCCTGTTCTGAGATCAACTACCGAAACATCGCACAGGTCTTTTATTTTTGCTGCCATGTAGAGGAGGTTCAAAGGATACGTTCTGATGGATGTGTCGTAGAAGTCTTCTATAGGCGGCTGAACGAGCAGTACTTTCATACCAGTTTGCCTTCATTCATAGGCCCGTGCTTAGACACGAGTACCCCTCTTCCGGGTACCCACGCAAGTGGGTGTTGCGTGGGTACGACTCCCTGCCACCCGCGAAACGTGGGTTTAGTCGGTCGCGGGTACCCGGCTAAAACGATTGGTATCGCGTCCTTCCAGGATGCTCCGCTATCGCTATCCTCCTGGTCGCCCGGGGTGCCCGGCCGAAGGCTGGGTCGTATTTTTGAACGCAAACCGGTATCACACATTAAGAGCTAGAGTCGCCTCTCACGCCCGCGAGAATGGGCGTGAGAGGCGACTCTGTCAGGATAGCTTCAATAGCTGCCGCGCGTTTTTTGAGAACATTTTAGCTTTCTCTTCCTCAGCCACGGTCATCTGCTCCACCGATTTAATGACGTCGTCGATTGCCACATCGGGTTTGGCACCGGGATAAGGATAATCAGTGGCGAAAAGTATCTTATCAGCGCCGTAGAAAGCATAGCCACACATCAGTGCCGGTGTGTTCCCGGCCAAAACGGTATCCGTGTAGAAACTCTTGAAATATTCCAGGGCGGGCTTATTCAGTTTTGCTCCCGGAGGCGCCGGCTGAGGAATGCGTTTATAGAAGTAAGGGATCATCGCGCCGCAGTGGTGGGCTATAAATTTTATACTGGGGTATTTATCCAGAACACCACTGAAGACCAGACGCGCCATAGCCAGTGTCGTTTCGTAGGGCCATCCAAAGGTAACGGGTAAGACATATTTCGAAGATTGTTCATCCGGATAGTCCGGTACGCTTATATCCTTTGCGGGATGGAGCCAAATGGGCAGGTCATACTGAACCATCTTTTCATAAAGCCCCATGAACTCGGGCCTATCAAGAGGCTTTCCGTTGACAGAGTTGAACATCTGGATTCCCTTGAACTTCAGCTCCTTCACGGCCCTATCTGTTTCACGGAGAGACGCATCGACATCATTCAGGGGCAAGCTTGCCACAGCGGCGACAAAGCGATCGGGGTATTTACTGACTAACTCGGCCATGCCATCGTTGGCCATGCGGGCCAGATCAACAGCATCATTCGGGGATAGCGCATATTCCAGCGGTGGAGCGCCAAGAGTCAAGACCTGCCGAAGCCCCGGGAATTTGTCCATATCTCTGAATCTCATATCCAGGTCAAACAAGGCCGGCTTGTTTTTGTCCGCTTCGAGGTAGTAACAAGGCCTGGACTTCTTAAACAGCTCCTCCTTGTACTTCTGAGGCAGAACGTGGCAGAACATATCAATTTTCTCGCCAGACTCTTTCTGAACTGCTTTTGATCCGGATTGTGCTCTCACAGCCGCTGGAACAACCAAGGTTGCCGCGGCCCCAAGTGTCACGCCTTTCAGAAAACTTCTGCGATCCATTCCTTCAGGGCCGTCATTTCTTATTCTCTTTTTCATCACCTGCCTCCTTTGACGAAGATGAGACTGCTTGTTGTAGGACCTTTCCGACGCCGCCGTGTATGCCCCCTGCGAATCACCTCCCGCAGATTTAACCGGCGGTACATCCAGCAGGTCTCTACCTATTGATTATCATCTTAAAGGAAGTGATGCAACTGAAAACCCATCAGCGAGGGGTACTTGTCCTTCCTTTGCCTGTTCACGGCGCTCATAGGAAAGGGCGGGAGCGGCCGAGCTTCTGCCTCTCCTATGTTCTTGTTGGTCTGTAACCGGTCCCTGGGTAAGATGAGCAACACGAGAGGCGGGAACGCGAAGGATCAATTGCGTTTTGGATCACTTCTTAGGGTTCTTAAAGAAATCGTCGACTTGGGCTGTCGTGTCCCCTATTTCAGCGAATATTTCCTTCATCTGGGCTTCGCTGAAGTCGAAGACCTCCCAGGCATATCCGTGGACAGCGGAGACAAAAGTGTCGCCGGAAAAGCCCACATTGTAGGCTTTTACCAATGTGTCTGCCATGTGCACGGTAGCGGTATGAAGCGGAGCGGCTTTTGTGGCGGACGGCTGATGGTGGTGGCGGATCGATTCCACCACGAACTCGGGCAAACGCCATGTGTTGGCAAAATAGGCGCCCGCCGCGGCATGAGTCATGCTAAATATCTCCGTCTCGGCGTCAGGAAGAAGCATGCTTCGGTCACGAGCGGTAGTGACTGCCATCTGGTATTCTTTCGGAAACTGGACACTCAGGACGACTTTGCCGATATCATGAAGAAGCCCTGCAACAGAGGCCTCCTCCGGGTCGAATATGCCCTTCTTTTGGGCCAGTAGTCTTGCAACTATGGCACAACCCAGGGAGTGCTTCCAAAGCCCCACAGTGGTCTGCTCCATCATCTCAAACATTGATATACCGAGGAGCAAGGCCCGGACAACGTTCATGCCAAGGAGCACAACTGCCTGATTTACCGATGAGATGCGGGCGACAAAACCATACATGGCAGCGTTGATGACCTTCAGGATCTTGGCAGTGAGGGCGGGGTCGCTTGATACCAGCCTGCTTACCGCCGCGGGCGAGGTAGCTGGATTTTCAACAGCTTTCACGATCTTTCTGATCACAAGAGGGATGGTCGGGATGGCGTTGGTTCTTTCGACTTTCCCTCGTACCCTTTCGATATCAAGCATCAGTAAAGTTCCTCGATATGCGCGAGAAGAGCCCTCTTCATCGCATCCATGCGGGGGTCTCCCTCTGTTTTGATGAACGAGGCGTTAACGTTGGCGACGAATTCCTCCTTCGGGATGCCGGGCACCCGCTTACCGGTGACGAAGACTTCCGTGATCCCCATGCTGGCCAATCTTTTCTTGATCGGCCCGGAGACCTCGACACCCTCTGCGATAAGGGTAATGCCCGTGTCGCTTACGATCGGTTTCGCGAGCACAGCCCCCGGCTCCACCGATTCAACCGATATCTTTAGCATAGATCGCCCTCGATGATTCGGGTGCGAAGGACGTCGGTCAGTGAGTCTGTGAGGGACAGGACGGGTAGTGACGGCATGGTGCAACCCTTCGGCCCGATTGTCAATGTTATACCGCCAATCCACCGATTTGAGTCATTGACAGTCTAGTAAACTGGTCTTACCATTGTGCACATGTCTTCCCCCCTGTCCCCCAGTTCGCTGAGCGATCAGGGTTATTCGCCTCGGCTGCTGCTTGCAATGGACAAGTTCAAGGGCACCCTTACATCGCGCGAGGCGGCAGATGCGTTGCGGCGTGGTCTTGAGCGTGGGTGCCCGACCGCCAGAATCACAACTGTCCCCGTCGCTGACGGTGGGGATGGCACTGTCGACGCGGCGGTCAGCGTCGGGTATGTGAGACAGTCTTTCGTAGTCTGTGGCCCCATTGGTGAGGCGGTCACAACGGACGTCGCAATTCACGGCAACATCGCGATCGTCGAAGTCGCAACCGTTTGTGGTCTCCAGCAACTGCCGTTCGGCTCTCGAAGGCCGCTGGAGTCAACATCTTATGGTGTCGGAGAGCTGCTCCTGGCACTGGCAGAGCGCGGCATCACCACTGTCGTGCTCGGTCTTGGTGGTAGTGCCACGACGGACGGCGGCGCGGGCATGCTTTGCGCACTCGGCGCCCGATTCTTGGATGAAAGCGGGGCCCCACTGCCCCCGGGCGGAGGGGCACTAGTACGACTCGGGAGCATCGACTGGCGCGGGCTCCACGGCCGAGTTCGCGACCTCGACATTGTTATTGCATCCGATGTCGACAGCCCGTTGCTCGGCCAAAACGGCGCAGCGCACATGTTCGGACCACAGAAGGGAGCGGACGGGGCAACGGTCCAGCTTCTCGAAGATGGACTACAGAACCTCGTATCGGTCCTGATGAGGTTCCCATCGCCTCACGTGTCTGATTCGACAGCCACACTAATGGCACTCGAACCCGGAGCTGGAGCCTCCGGAGGCCTGGGGTTCGGAGCGCGTCTGCTCGATTCTCGAATTGTTTCAGGAGCTCGTCTCGTATTGGATCTTCTCAATCTACGCTCGGTGATCCAGAAGGCGGACCTCGTCATCACCGGTGAGGGGTGCCTGGACCGTCAGTCACTGCGAGGAAAGGTACCGGTCGCCATCGCCCGCATCGCAGCGGAGGAGGGCGTACCAACGATAGCGGTCGTGGGTCAGTGCACCATCAGCGAGAACGATTGGTCCTCGGCTCACCTGAGCAACGTGTGGTCGATGAACGATATTGACAGCGGCACCGCCGAGAACGCCTCCACATCCCGTGAGGTTCTCGGTCTCATCGGCGAACAGATTGCCGAGGCTCTGACAGCCGGGCGACACGATTGCGATCGTCGGCGCCGGGCCGGTCGGCCTCTCCGCGCTGATCACGGCCCAGATCTACTCACCGGCGAAGCTCATCCTGGTCGACCTTGACAACGCCCGGCTCGAGGTCGCG
>JADGQN010000282.1 GCA_017881765.1 Syntrophobacterales bacterium
CCGAACGGCTTTACGGCCTGAATGCCGAGGTTGTACTTATCGCGCGAACCGGAAAGCATGTTAAATCAGTGTGCAAAGGTATGAATGGAGGGCCTTCCAGGGCATCCTTCTATGTCTGCGACGTTGCGGACGAGGGAGCCCTCATCGAACTACGCGAGAAGATTCTCAAGAGAGAGGGAAAGATTGACATACTGGTGACCTGCGCGGCAGCACCGGCCGCAGCCGGTAAGACCGAGCAACTGGAGTTCGAGGCATGGCGGACTGTGCTCAGGACGGACCTGGATGGGGCCTTTTTGAGCTGCAAGGTGTTCGGAACACCAATGCTGCAACAGAGGTATGGCAGGATCGTCAACATGACGAGTTTTCATACGATTGCGACGTACCCCGAAAGGGTTGCTTATAATGCTGCAAAGTCGGGCGTTGAAGGACTCACCAGGGCACTGGCCGTGGAGTGGGGGAGCTACGGCATCACAGTCAATGCCGTAGCTCCCGGGCCTATCAGAACACCCAGGACCTCGTACTTTCTTTCCCAGAGTTCGGAGGTGGAACAGGGGATGACCGGCCGGACGCCGACCGGAAGAATAGGTGAGACCTCTGACGTGGCCGCACTCATAGCGTTTCTCGTATCCGAAGAAGCAGGCCACATCAATGGCCAGCAGATCGTTATCGACGGCGGCTGGACAAAAAACGCTTGGTGGGGACGCCATGAACGGCAGTAACGCTGGGTGCTGTCAGCTTATGGAATTGAGAGAGCGATGCAGTTTTCATTAGAAGACAGGGTTGCGGTCGTTACCGGTGCGAGCGGGGATATCGGTTTTGCCATGGCCGAGGCGTTGGCCGGCGCCGGCGCCAGTATTGTGCTTGCTTCGAGAGATATTAAACGCCTCGAGAACGCAAGGCAAAGGATGTCAGCGGACGCGGCGCGCGTTTGGGCGCGAACCGTCGATGTGACAGACGCCGTGCAGGTGCAGTCCCTCATGCAGGAGACTGTGGGGCGATTCGGTAGGCTCGACATTCTCGTGCATGCAGCAGGGACACAGCTAAGAAAACCTGCCATCCAGGTCACTCCTGAGGAATGGAACCGGGTCCTGGCCGTCAATCTTTCAGGGACCTTTTACTGCTGTCAGGCTGCCGCGCGTTGTATGATCCAGCAGCGGAGCGGAAGGATCATCATGGTCTCCTCGCTCACGGCGGAGATAGGCATTCCCAACATAGCCCCTTATGTGGCGAGCAAGGGGGCAATCCGTAGCCTCACGAAGGCGCTGGCTGTGGAGTGGGCGCCATATGGTATCGCCGTCAACTCCATAGGTCCGGGACGCTTCAGGACCAGCATGACGGAGGATGTTTTCTCCAACGAGTCGGTCAGAGAAAGCTTTCTCAAATTGATCCCGATGGCAAGGGCAGGGCTACCCTCGGACCTCGCGGGCATTACCGTTCTTCTCGCGTCTGACGCGTCAGGCTATATCACCGGACAATCGATCTATGTCGACGGAGGATGGCTTGCCGCCGGAGGAAGCCCTCTGGGATAAACCATGTTGAAGCTTTACTCAATCTTTCACCTGAATCTCGCTTACTCCTCGATCTCCGAATCAAAACGTAAAGAGGTGATCGAGCGCTGTTTCTGGCCGCTTCTCTCTCTGGCGACAGAAAGCCGGGTGCCTCTGGCAATAGAACTACCCGGCTACACCCTGGAAGTTGCCTCTCAACTTGATGCGGGCTGGACTGAGGAGTTGCGAAAGGCCGTCCGTTCAGGATCAGTGGAGTTGGTGGGCGCCGGATATGCCCAGCTCATCGGCCCGCTGGTTCCGGCTGAAATTAACGTCTGGAATCTCGAGTTGGGAGAGGAGATCTACCGCAGCCTACTTGGTGTTACTCCGCGCGTCTGGTATGTCAACGAGCAGTCTTATTCCGCGGGCATTGTTGAGGACTATATCTCCATTGGAGCCCGGGCCATCATTATGGAATGGAACAATCCGAGGACACTTCATCAGGAGTGGAGTGATGAATACAGGTACTATCCACAGGTTGCCGCGGGCACCAATGGTTCGAGGATTCCGGTCATATGGAATGATTCGATCTCATTCCAGAAGTTTCAGCGTTACGCCCACGGCGACATAGAGACCAGCGACTTACTCGCTTATTTGGCCACGCATCTGAGTGAAAAGGGGAGGTATCACTGTTTGTACGGTAATGATGCGGAGATCTTCGATTTCCGTCCCGGGAGATTCAAAACAGAGCCGGAACTTGAACGACCCATTGAGTGGTCCCGCATAGCGAGCCTGTACGGCCGTCTTCAATCGGATCCGCGTTTCCAACTCATCTTCCCTTCGGATGTGCTCAAATCTCCGCCGGTGCCGTCTGCATCTTACTTGCCCCTCTCTCTTGAGTCAGCCGTACAACCAATCACCGTCAAGAAGCAACCAAAATATAATGTGACGCGATGGTCGGTCACGGGTAGAAACAGCCTATACGTGAATACGCTCTGCCACCGGCTCTATCAACGCATCAAATCCAAGAGTACGACAGGCTCACCGGCTGATCGAGAGATTCAGGCGATCAGAAAGAGGTTGTGCTATCTCTGGTCAAGCGATTTTCGCACGCATATAACGGCCGAACGTTGGGATAGTTTTGTGGCGGAAGCGGAGGGAATGTTACGGGAGACAGAGCATGTCAACACGTCAGAACAGAAATCAAAACCGCACTCCTTGACGATTGCCCTGAATGGCCTTGGTGCCACTCTATTTCTTGCCGGGCAAAAGGCGAGGGTGAACCGGTCGGTGTCAAGCGCACGGGCGTGTGAGATTTCGGGAGACGAGAGCTTTCTGCGGATCTCGACGCCCTTCGTGGCGGCTGTTTTTAATCTGAAGCGTGGACTCGCCATTCAGAGTCTTATCTTTCCCAAGCTTCATCCCGGCGCATTGGCCGGGACGATCCAGCACGGCTATTTTGAGGATATCGCTCTGAGCGCTGATTGGTACACGGGAAACACAGTCCTCCAGAGACCAGGGAAATCCCAGGTTACGGACCTTGCACCGGCAAACGTCGAAACCATGGCAGGCTCTAATGACGGAGAAGCATGGCTAGGAGTCTCCACCGTGATCCCGACGGAAGCCGGCGCTGTAAAGAAACTGTTTAAGGTCTACAAGAGCCGGCCACAAATCGACCTCGACTACACGTTCCAGTGGAGTACGATCCCAGCCGGTTCGTTCAAAACAGCATTCGTCACGCTTATCCCTGAATCGTATGATCTCCCAAGCCTTTTTTTTGCGACTCACAACGGCGGCTCCACTCTAGAGGTTTTTAAGCTACACGGCCAGAGCGTCGCGCACAATGCGCCTGCCTCCAGTGTCGTGACCGCATCTTCAGGGCTTGGCGCAACCGAAGGGATAGTAATTATCGGGGACGCAAGAAAGGCCCTCGCCATACGGTTTGACCCTTCAGTCTGCGCTTCTATGCCTATGGTGGCCTTTCGCGAATCAGCCCCTTCCTTTTTTGCAAGGATCATGTTCTCATGCGGCGAGCTCGACGAGAGCCGGACCGAGGAAGTCCCGGGCCCGTTACGGTTCAACTGCAGCATCGCGGGAATGGGGAGACAATAGAAGGCCGTGACAAGTGACGAAAATAGAAAGCGAGATTTGACACAGTGGATAAACCAGAGAAACGAGAGAAACCAAACAAACCGGATCAACCAATATATAGGTGGCATACATGAACTATTTTGAAAAAAATCTAGAGGTGCTCAAGGAGCACCATCCTCAACTCGCGGATATGTTGCTCTCGGATCGAACAGACGGGGGCACTGTCCGGGTCACAACCGCGGATAGTGGTGAGCCGAGGGTGATATTCAAGAAAGGTGACGGGGAAGAGGTGCGCATTGACAGAGCAGATGATCCGGCAAAGTGCGCCAGGGATGTCATTGATCGGCTCAATACCATGCGAACCCATCAGACTGAGAAAGAAGGCCTTATAGTCCTCCTCGGCTTCGGCCTTGGGTATCTGGCACAGGAAGTTTTGAAACATTTTGAGACGGGTCACGTGATGCTTATTTATGAGGCGACCCCGCAGTTATTCAAAACGGCACTGGAGGCCCGAGATCTCAAGGACGTTCTCAGCTCCAGCAAGGTACAGATCCTGGTCGGCCCGGACGTAGACGATTTCTCATTTTTGGAGACATACCACCATCACCTCGTAAATGGTACCTGGTATGTGGTCGGAGATAACCCGTCTCGTCGGCTGAATCAGGCGGCTTACGAGAGGTTCCGCAAGAGGCTGGATGAACAAAAGCAGCTTACACTTACGAATGTGGGGACAGCTGTCGGCCTGGGGAAAGAATTCGCAGACGCTTTCATACAAAACGTCCCGAATATCCTGCGAAAGCCGGGCGTAACCGCGCTGAAAGACCTGTTCAAAGGGCGTTCCGCCATTATTGTGGCGGCCGGACCGTCGTTGGAGAAGAACCTCCATCTTCTGAAAAGAGCAAAATCGAAGGCTGTTATCATTGCTGTGGACGCGGCGCTCCCGACGCTTGTTGCCGCGGGCATACTTCCTGATCTGCTGGTCGCCATAGACCCAATGGCGGAAAACGTGGCATTTTTCAAGGACAACCCCCTTCTGAAGGATGTACCATTCGTATGTCTCACGCAGTACACGCCGGAGATGGTCGATGTATATCCCGGCCCTTTATTTCTCAACATGGCGGAGCAAAGCCTGGTCGCTTTGTGGCTGCGTCAGTTCTGGCAGGATAAAGGGAGCATAGTCTGTTTTGGTGGCTCTGTTGCTCACCTCGGTTTTGCTGCCGCCGAATACCTCGGTTGTTCCCCGATTGCGCTGGTCGGCCTCGATCTTTCGTTTGATGCGAAATTCCATGCGGGCGATGCTTCCAACCTGTTGACCGAAATGCATGGTCAACCTTATGAGTTTAGAGATTGTGCGGATAGGGCCACTGACATCTTCGGCGAAAGCAGGTACACGCTTCCTTCTTTTCTCAGTTTTAAAACTGCTTTTGAGAATCGTATCAAGACTCTTAGTGTCACCGTCATCAACACAACGGAAGGCGGGTTGCCTCTGGAAGGCGCTTCAAACATGAGACTTAGCGACTTCATCAATGAGTCTTGTGACTCTCCGGAGCTGGATGTATCTGCAGAAATTGCACGGCGCACGGAGACTGAAGTAACGTACAACTTGGACGGCTTAATCGAAGAAGTAACAAGAGCACATGACAAGTTGCAGGAGATAGGAAAGCATGCGCGGCAGATCTTGCGACACATCCGGCGGGTTCAGGATTTACGAAAGAAAGGGGGACAGGAGGGCGAAGAATTCCACAGGATACTTGACAAAATAGAGCGCCTCACCGCGAAAGTGCGCCATCCGGTCCTCAACCTTATTGCCGCTTATCATTATCAACTGGAGCTCTATCTAAAACGTCGGGCCACCATAGAAATCGACGAGATGGAGGATAAACTGGAACGGCTGGACGCGCAGTTAGAAAGGGGCCTTACTTACTACAATGAGCTCCTGGAGGCGATAGACCTCTTCGTTAAGAAGCTGAAGATGCTGATGCGCAGACTGAAACAAGAGAAGAGCATAAACAGACTTCTAGGGGATGTGACACTCCCGGAGATGGAGCGGCTATACGCAACAGGCATGGCGGCCGGCAAAGCAGGCAGCGTCACGTTTGCAGTGAAGTATCTGGAAAGCTTACGGCAGATGATGAATGAGAAAATTCAGTCAGGGGATCAAAGCATTTCCGGCCCTCAGTCTGTCACTCTCCCGGAACTCGAGTTCTTGCTTGCCGGTCTTTATATGCGCCAGTACAGGTATTATGAGGCTATGGAGCTTCTGGAAGGACTTAACGCGCAAGGATGGCAAGGCCATTCGGCAATTCCCGGGTCGGACCATGATGCTCACCAAGGGTCCTCGCGGAGTGTTGGTGAGCTGCTGCAAATGTGCCAGGAGAAGATACGTGGCTGGGAAGAGAGGAAAGCAAGTATGGGCAGTCTCCTGAAAACGGCGGAAGAGAGCTATGGCGGCAGCCTTGAATCAGGCCTCTTCTATTTCAGGGTGGGAAACTATGAACGTGCTGCAAAAGCCTATCTCGATGCGATCGAGAAAGATTCCAACGCCCAAACACCCCAACTTGTGGCCGCTTTTTACGGCCTGGCTCACACCTATCTTAAGCTCAAGGAGAACCAGAAAGCGGTAGATGCGTTTGCAGGCGCACTCCAGATAGATGCGGGAAACTTTCTGATTTACAGGGATCTCGCGATATTGGCGATAGAGAATGGCAACACTCAATCAGGAGAGATGTTTTTGACCAAGGCGTTGGAGCTTGCCCCATGGTCGGATGAACTCTACACGCTCCTTGCACATCTGTATCTGAAG
>JADGQN010000283.1 GCA_017881765.1 Syntrophobacterales bacterium
CGGGCCGATCCAAGGCGAGGCATCGTCCGACCCGTTTACCGAGGCTTGCGGGGGCATCCGGTCCTGATCGGCGTCCGGTATCTGCAGGAGGCCCTTCAATTGCAGGGGGATATGGGAGCCCGCCAGATCCTGATGAATCACCCCACGGATATATTAGAGATTGAAGTAGATCAGGATGGGATCCTGAAGGATATCGATACGCCGGAAGAGTATCAGAAATATATGAAGCGGGCGGGGCCGGGTGGATGACGACCCTGAGACAGGCATTTTCCATCGGAAATCGGGAAGTGATCAGCCTTGTGGGCGGGGGCGGGAAGACCACCCTTCTGTACGCCCTGGGCAGGGAGCTCTCGACGCTTGGATGCGGGGTCATCCTGACCACAACCACGAAAATTCTGGAACCGGCGCCCTCCCCTTTCCTTCTTCAATTCCTCTCCAATGAGCTTGGCGATATCAAAAAATGGGTGGCGGAAAATCTGAATCGTCATCAATCTCTCCTCATTGCCAGGGAGAGACTGCCCAACGGCAAACTCGAAGGGATCTTTCCCGAATGGGCGGAAGAGATCTTCTCCATGGACGGGGTCTCCACAATCGTCAATGAAGCCGACGGTTCCGCCGGCCGGCCGTTGAAGGCCGCGCGTGCCGGAGAGCCGGTGATCCCTCAAAATACGACCCTGCTCGTGCCGCTCATCGGAATCGATGGAATGGGCCGCCCCCTCGACGAGGATAGTGTCTTTCGTTCGGCCATCGCCTCGCGTCTCCTCAATCTGCCTATTGGAAGCACGGTCACGGAAGATGCGATCGTCGGCCTGGTGATGGAATGGATTAAAAGCGGCCCCGCCGGAGCGCGTATTGTCCCCTTGATCAACAAAGTCGATATCCCCGGCGGCCTGGAAAAAGCCCAAAAGTTGGCGCGATCTTTACTTTCTGTTGACCCGACCCGAATCCGGAGGGTCGTCCTCGGTCAGTTACAGCAGTTACCTGCCGTGAAGAAGGTCGTGCCGGGTTGATGGCTGCCGTCGGGGAAAGCTAACCCCCGCGCCCCGTTCGAACTCATCCTCGCGGCTCTGGGCCTGGGTGTGGGGGAGAAAATAGCGCTTTGGTTAAAACGAAAGCTGCCTGGAGCGCCTCTGTAGGACAAAGCGGAAAACATTCTTTGCAGTTCCAGCACTCCTTGGCGGCTATCTCCGGAATGAAACTGATCTCTCGCCTTGTTCCTCTGTCAACAAATCCAACAGCGTTCTTCTTCTTGACCTCGGCACAGTATCTTACACAGAGACCACAGTGAATGCAAAACGAGGCCTCTTTTTCAAAACGGTCTTTGTCTGCTCCATACTCTTTGGCCAAATCCTGCAACGCGAAAGCGTCCGGAGCATGGGCCAGCAACAGCTCTAAGATCATTTTGCGAATTCTATCTACCTTCTCAGATCTGGTTCTTACGACCAAATTTTTTTCTACCGGGTAAACGCAGGCAACAACGAGTTTTGTCCAGCCGCGACTTTCTACTTCTACCGTGCAAAGTCGGCACCCCCCATACGGCTCCAACTTCTCGTGGTGACAAAGTGTCGGAATCGATATTCCCACCTTTCGCGCTGCCTCTAAAAGGGTCATCCCTTCCGTTGCGCCAACTTCTTTTCCGTCAATCTGTAAAAGGATCTCACTCATTTTCTTTACTCTTTCTGACTATCGTTCTTGCGTCTTCAGGAATAGGAGACGGAACGGGCTCGCCGGAAATCTTCTTCACCGCGCCAAAGCGAGGGGGGCAAACTTCAAAGCAAGTTCCGCACTTTGTGCATTTCTCCTGCTCAATGACATGGATCCGGTTTTTGCCGCCTGCAATCGCCTCGGCAGGACATTGCCTAAGGCAAATCATGCAGGCCTGGCACTTATTCGGGTCAATATGGTAAGCGATCAGCTCCTTGCAGGACAAAGCCGGGCACTTCTTCTGCTTGATGTGCGCCTCATACTCATCTCTAAAGTATCGTAACGTGCTTAGAAACGGGTTAGGGGCACTCTTGCCTAAAGCACAAAGGGAGGCATCGCCGGCTACCTCGGATAGCTCCTCCAAAAGCTCGATGTCGCCCTCTCTTCCCTTTCCTTTGGTGATATTGGTGAGAATCTTAAGCATCTGCCTTATGCCTTCACGGCATGGGACACATTTGCCGCACGATTCATCAGTGAGGAAGTTAAGGAAGTACCTGGCGACATCAACCATACAGGTATCTTCATCCATTACAATCATCCCACCTGACCCCATCATTGAACCGGCCTTGGTGAGTTCATCAAAACCAACTTCCAAATCCAACAGTTCCTCAGGGATACATCCTCCGGACGGTCCCCCGGTCTGCACTGCTTTGAACCTCTTGCCTCCGGGGATTCCACCGCCTATCTTGTAGATAATATCTCTCAGGGTGATGCCCATGGGTACTTCCACAAGCCCGGTATTGTTTATCTTACCTACCAATGAGAAAATCTTCGTGCCCTTGCTTCTTTCAGTTCCAAATTGGTTAAACCAGTCAGCGCCTTTATTGATGATCAGCGGCACATTCGCCCATGTCTCAACATTATTCAAAACGCTGGGTCGATCCCAAACGCCCTTGACGGCGGTGTGGATATATTTCGGTCTGGGCTCTCCTGCCCTGCCTTCCAATGCCGTCATCAGAGCACTCGATTCACCACAGACGAAAGCGCCGGCTCCCTGGTGCACCTGAACCGTGAAATCAAAGCCTGAGCCGAGGATGTTTCTCCCAAGAAAACCATACTCCTCATCCTGCTTGATCGCGATTGCCACATTCTCTACGGCTATGGGGTAT
This sequence comes from Syntrophobacterales bacterium, assembly GCA_017881765.1. Taxonomy (GTDB): domain Bacteria; phylum Desulfobacterota; class Syntrophorhabdia; order Syntrophorhabdales; family WCHB1-27; genus JADGQN01. Next base: position 2,814 of record JADGQN010000283.1, read on the forward strand.
TCCTGTCGAACGTAAATAAACCCCTCGTGGGCGCCGATGGCATAGGCTCCGATGGTCAACCCCTCGAGGATTGAGTGAGGGTTTCCTTCAAGGAGAGCTCTATCCATAAATGCCCCGGGGTCACCCTCGTCGGCGTTGACGATCACATACTTTATTTCGTCGGGGGCATTGCGGGATTCTTCCCACTTTCTCCCTGTGGGGAAGCCGCCACCTCCCCTTCCTCTCAGGTTGGATTTTTTGACTTCCTCCAATACTTCCTCGGCGGACATCCGGGAAAGAACTTTGGCTAACGCAGAATAACCGCCGATCGCCAGATAGTCTTCGATGCTCTTCGGATCAATCTTGATGTTACTGCCGATGATGTTTCGTACTTGATTCTTGTAGAAGGGAATATCAGATTCATGGGTTGCTTTTTCGCCTGTGGTTGGGTCAACATAGAGTAAACGATCTACAACCTTCTTCTCCTTTATGGTCTGAGAGACAATCTCGGGAACGTCTTCAGGTTTTACCTGGAGATAGCATATCTCCTCGGGATAAATCACCACCACGGGGCCTCTCTCGCAAAATCCGGGACACCCGGTTTCTCTGGTGTTCACACCAGCCTGTAAGCCCTGTTTTTCAATCTCTGCTTTAAAGGCGGCTATGACTTCACCTGCACCGGAGGCAATACAACCGGCGCCGGCGCATATTGAAATGCAAGGCGTGTTTGGGTCTCTCCGGGATAATATTTTTTGTCTGACTTTCTCTAATTTTTCAGGCGAATTTAACCGCGCCATCATTTTCCCCTACTCATAGTTTTTTAACACATCTGCCGTCTTGGCTGGCGCCATCTTACCGTGGGTCTTCCCACCGATTTCCATCACCGGTCCTAAAGCACAGCAGCCGAGGCAGTTAACCGTTTCCAGGCTGAACTTCAATTCCAAGTCCGTTTCACCAGGTTTAATTCCAGTCAGGTCTTGCACCGTGTCGAGGACACGCGTCGCACCACGAACATGACAGGCAGTACCCATACAAATGTGAATTTCATGACGTCCTTTAGGAACCAGACTAAAGGCTTTATAAAAGGTAGCTATATGCCGTATCCGGGTTAAAGGAACCTGTAATTTTTCGCTGACCCGCTCTAATGCTTCCTTGGGAAGCCAATGATTTTCACTCTGAATTTCCAGTAATACTTGAATGAGTGAACTGGCTTCGCATTGATGTTTATCAATAATCTGATCGATTCTTTCGTTATCCATACTCGCTTTCCTGATCTGCTTCTTTCCCCTGATCCACGACCTGCCCTTTGACCTCAGGCCAGAGCGAAACACTTCCGGCTTTCATCATACCGGACGAATCCCTGCCTTGATGAACTGCTAATATGCCTTGATGCCTCAGACGGGGTCAAACTTAAAATCTCAGCGATTTCCTTCGTTGAAAGGGGATTTCTTCCCAGAATTGAGGTGATTTGGCTTATTGCCAATTTATCCGCAATCAATTCGCGGAATAACTGGTTGAACTCGTCACTTGCAAAAAACTTATGATACGCTTCTTCCGATTTGACAGGCACCCTCAACCGCTCCCTTTCCACCAGCTTCATATAGGGGATTAGCCTTGTAACGGCTTCAAGTTTGAACTTTAATCCATTTTCATCTATTCCTCCGCCTTGGCCAAGAGGTCCTAACTCCTTTATCTTCTTGCCAAAGTCATTCATAACTTCGGCGAAACGGATTCCTTCACCGGCAGATAACGATTCAAGCCTTAACCTTTCAGGATTCACCCCGATTTGCTCCATGATTTTTTTACATAGAAGCACCATGCCCAATGCATCGTAATTCCCATCGGTAATATAATGGCACTCGTTAAGATGACAACCGCCGATGAACACCCCGTCATTCCCTTTTGAGAAAGCCCGGAGTACAAATGACAGGTCGACTCTGCCGGAGCACATGACGCGGATAAGCTTGGGATCAGTTGTGTATTGTTGTCTGGAAACTCCAGCCAGGTCAGCAGCCCCGTATGCTCACCAATTGCATACAAAGCCTAAGATCCTTGGTTTAAATTTAAGTTCTGTGCTCATTCTTATCTCCTTTCTAAGTCAGTAATCCCGGCTTTGTTCATTAGTGGACTTCTAAGGGGACACCTTGCCGCAAGGTGTCCCCGCCGGCCGCGTCAATTTGGCTTAAGAGCTCTTCATCGGTATAGTGCTTTAGTGAAATAGCCCCTGTTGGACACTTTGCGTTACAGAGACCATCTCCTTTACAGAGAACAGGATTAACCGTGGCCTTTTTGCCTTGTGGTGTATCATGAAACTCTATGGCGCCATACGTACAAGCGGTGATACATGCCCCACACGATATACAATCACCCTCATTTACCTCGCAAACAGAGCCGGAGGCTGTGACGGTATCATGGGAGAGAAGAGTTAAGGCCCGGCCGGCGGCTCCATAAGCCTGGCTAATCGTTTCCGATATATGCTTGGGATAGTGAGCTGTCCCACACAGGTAAACGCCATCCGCGGCAAAGTCAACAGGTCTTAATTTGACATGGGCTTCCGTGAAGAAACCATCCATGCCCAAAGATACCTTGAATAATCCGGATATCTCCTTGCTTCCTGCGGATGGAATAATGGCGGCAGCCAAAGCGAGTGAATCGGCATCTATAGCGAGCTTCTTACCTAAAATAGGATCGGTCACGGTAACCCTTAAAATAGGCCGACCATCCTCCTCAACAGCTTTCACCTGAGGTTTATCATGCGGCTCATAGCGGATGAACTTTACATCTTTATTTGACGCTTCCCGGTAATAATCCTCGCTAAACCCATACGTTCTCATATCCCGAAAGAGAATGTAGATATCCATCCGGGGGTTTATCTCTTTTAGTTTCAAGGCGTTCTTTATAGAGTGGCTACAACATATCCGGGCGCAGTAATTTCTGTCTTCTTGTCTGCAGCCTACACATTGGATCATCACCAGACTCTGGGAGTTAATCACCCTTTCTTCTCCTTTGGTGATTTTCTCCTCCAACTCCAACTGGGTCATTACCCTGTCATCTGCCCCATAAAGGTATTCGGTGGGTTTATATTCATCGGCACCTATCGCGATGACGGTTGCCCCATGTTTTATCTCTTTGACTCTTCCTTCAGACTTCACCTTGGTTACGAAATTCCCTACATAACCGGCAGCCTCCGTGATGGCAGCATCCGTATATACATGTATTAAGGGGTGCTGATAAACCTTGCGTATAAGATCACGCAAATAGGCTTGAACATCCAGCCCTTCCAGGGTGTAATGAATTCTTCGTGCCATTCCCCCCAGGGCTGTATCCTTTTCTACCAGGTGAACCTCATGTCCCTGGTTGGCTATGCTCAGAGCACTGGTCATGCCGGCCAGGCCTCCTCCGACCACTAACCCTGTCGGGTTTACGGGCAGATCAAATTCCTGTAAGGGCTCCAAATGGAGAGATCGGGCTACCGACATCCGGATTATATCCTTTGCCTTTTGGGTGGCATCTTCCTTTTCTCGAGAGTGGACCCAGGAGCAATGTTCTCTAATATTAGCCATGTCATAGAAATATTGATTAATTCCC
>JADGQN010000044.1 GCA_017881765.1 Syntrophobacterales bacterium
CTGTTCGTGGCAGGGTTGATCATTATCCATTTGTCTTTTGCTTTGTGGCAGCCCGCGTACGAGTGAAAACCCCTGTTTCCGACCTGCATGCGGATCTCTCCCGACAGATGGTGAAGGAGAAGCGCTCCCAGGGCTTGCGTGGCGAAGGAGGCCGTATCGAAGAGCGATACGTCTATGGCCTGTCCCATCCCGGTCTTGTCCCTGTGGTAGAGGGCTGTTAATACGCCGATAGTAGCCATGAGCCCCGTGCTCACGTCTATGTGCGTGATCGTCGTCTTGATGGGAGGATCACCGGGAAATCCATTGAGGAACATGCTGCCGGCCCGTGCTTGTGCTACAGCATCAAAACAGGGTTTTTCAGCATCTGGTCCCGTCTGTCCATAACCGGAGACAGCGGCTACGATGATTGAAGGATTAATCTCTTTCAAACGATCGTAGCTCACCTCCCGGGCAATGGGCGCACCGGGTGTGAAATTGTGGAGGAGCACGTCTGACCGCTTTATCAGTTCCCGGAATATCTCCAGTCCTTCCGGTGTTTCCATCCGCAGCGTTACACCCTTCTTGTTGCGTCCGACGATTTTGTAAAGGAGCGTTTCTCCGTCCGGTCCTGTCTGCCCCCACGTTCTGTCGGGGGCACCCTCCGGCTGTTCGATCCTGATTACCTCGGCTCCCAGGTCAGCCAGCATCATGCCGCACAGGGGACATGCCTGAAAGCGGGAAAGATCAAGGACCCGCAGCCCTTCCAATGCTCGCATCGTTTTCAGCCTCCTCTTCAGACAAACATTATCTCACGCCCAGTCGCTACGCTCCTTCGAGGCCGCAGAGGGCACGGAGTAAAACCTCGTAGAGGTAATACGAATTCTTTTTTTGATTTTCCGGTGAGAGGCCGGAAAATCAAAACCGTCAGCCGCTTCGCGGCACGGTAATGCCTGCATGAGATTAGGATCTGTTACAACTTCAGTATTCTCTTCGCGTTCCCCTCGAAGATCTGTACTTTCTCCACTGCAGGTATGCTCATCTGTTCGACGGCAGCTATGGTCTGGCGTGTATACCTGTCTCCGCCCTCGCTGTCATAGGGCATATCAGTTGCAAAAAGTATGTGGTCGGCCCCGAAAAAGCTGTAGCCGCACATCAGGCTGGGCGTGCCTCCGTAAAGCGCCGTGTCAGCGTAAAACAGGCGAAAGTATTCTATGGGCGGCTTCGAGAGGCACTTCTTAAATTTTGCGTTGAGGCACTTTTCGGCATAGTCCTGACCGCCGATGATCCGCTCGGCAAAATAGGGCACCATGCCTCCGCAGTGGTGGGTGATCACCTTGAGCGTCGGGTACTTCTCCATAACCCCGCTGAAGACCAGTCTGGTCATGGCCGCAGTTGTTTCGTAGGGCCAGCCGAACATGCTGAATATCCAGTATTTGGAATGGTTCTCGCTGGCGTAATCCGTGAATCCGATTTCTCTTTTCGGGTGTATCCATATGGGCAGGTCATACGCAGCCATTTTTTCGTAGAGCGGCATAAATTCAGGCCGGTCCAGCGGCTTGTCCTTGGTCGGGCTGTAAAGCTGGATCCCTTTGAGGTGCAGTTCCTTTATCGCTCTGTCTGTCTCGGCGAGCGCGGCGTCGATGTTATTCATGGGGAGGCAAGCCGCGGCGCCGACGAACCTGTCCGGATATTTCGCGACCAGTTCCGCCATGGCGTCATTGGCTATCTTCGATAGCGTGACCGCTTCCTTGGGCGCTACGGCGTCCTCGAGGCCCGGCGAAGCGATAGTAAGTACCTGTCTGAGTCCCTCGTACTTGTCCATGATCCGGAACCTTTCATCCAGGTCCCACAGGGTGGGGGTGGCATCAGTGACATCGCGCAGGTAGAATCTCTTCTTCGCCTTTTTGAAGAGTCTCTCCTTGTACTTGGCGGGCATGATATGGGGATAAATATCAATCTTCAACACACTCTCCTCCTCCTATACCGATTTGCCTTCAAGCGTCTACCTTCGTTGCCCGTCGGCTTGTTCTTACTCGACGTACCCCCACAGGTACGCCTGCGTAGCCCAAGCCTCGGAGCGCCTCGGTATCCATCTTGAATCCAAATCGGTATTGATGCAGTCATTCTAACAACTGCTTACTGATTACTATCGTTTACCTCTTAGACTCTGCCAGCGGCGGTATACCGAGCATCTGCCTCGCTTCGTCAGGCGTTGCGGGCGTGGAGCCGAGTTCTTTCGCTATGCGGACGGTTCTTGCCACAAGCTGCGCGTTGTTCTTTGCCAGTTCGCCTTTTCTGTAATGAATGTTATCCTCGAACCCGACGCGGCAATGGCCGCCGAGCAGTATCGACAATGTAGTCGCGGGTAGCTGATCGAGGCCTATCCCTATCATGCTGAACATGCTATCCGGCGGCATCTGCTCGATCTGGTATACCAGCGCCTGGGGCCTGAACCTGATGGCGTTCTGGTTGATCCTGTGCATGCCCATGATGAAGCTCATCCAGTAGGGTTTTTTGAGGAGCCCCTTCTCCGCCAGCGCGTAAACGTCCTCCATCATCACCATGTTGTAGACCTCGAGCTCGGGCTTGATGCCTCTTTCCATCATTGTCCTCGCCTGATCCTCGATCCAATGGCGTGGCCGGCAGTTTATGCGTGTCTCACCCTTTCGCAAGAGCACGCCCACGCCCATGCTGAGGCTCGCCATTTCAGGGTTGGTCTCAATAGAGCGTATGCCGTCGTCGATTGTTGTGCCAGGCTTCATGCCGGGTGCCGTGCTGTGCTGAATGATGATGTCGCATCCTTTTTCTCGGATCAGGCGGTCGGCCTCCCGAAAGACCTCAGGGTTGTTTGACGGCGCGCCCTGCGCGTCCCGGCAGTGGATGTGGGCGATGGCCGCACCCTCGTTCCAGCACTCGTAGACAGTGTCAGCGATCTCCTGTGGTGAGTAAGGCAACGCCGGGTTTGCTTCCTTACCCTGGAAATTACTAGACGGCGAAACCGTAATGATCAGCCTTTCACTGGTTCTCATCTCTTTCATTATGAGCCTCCTCAAGAACCTCGGGAACCTGCAGTTACGTCCTCAACGACCGGGTCTCTTGCGGCTTTGACGTGGAGCAGCACCTGCGCCGCTATCACGGCGATGGCGACCAGGCGTATCACGAGGCTCGGGTAGATCATGCTCACGCCAGCTGCCATGAACAACACCCTCTGCCACCAGACGACGCTTTTTCGAAGATAACCTTCAAATCCGATGGCTATCGCGTAAAGCCCTATTGCCATTGCCGCCGCCGCAATAATTGTCTGCATAATCGTGCCGTTCAAAATCAAGGCGGGATTATAGACGAACGCAAACGGCACCACGAAAAAGCCCGCGCCGAACCGAACGGCGTGCAGCCCTGCTTTAACCGGTGAACATTTGGCAATGGCCGACGCCACATAGGCTGCGACGCATACCGGCGGAGTGATAAAGGCTGACATTGCGGTCCAGAAGACGAACAGGTGGGCGGCAAGAATGGGAACCCCTATCTTTGTCAGGGCTGGGGCAACGGTGATGGCAACAAATATATAACTCGGGATAGAGCCGATCCCCATACCGAATACGAAGCAGGCTGCTGCCGCGAGAAAGAGCAGAATAAACAGGTTCTGGCTCGATAGCTCTACGATGAAGCTGGAAATAGACGTTGCAAGGCCTGTTATGGAAACAGACGCCATCATGATCCCTGCCATGGCGCAGGCGAGCCCCACGACAACGGCACTCTCCGCGGCGCTTTCCAATGCGTCGCCGAGCTGTTTCCAGGAAAGACGGGTCGCTTTTCTGAAGAGCGTGATGATCACCATACAGATGCCCGCCCAGAGGCCTGACACGGCTGGGGGATAGCCGCGGCCGAAAAGCAGGAAAAGAAGTATCGGAATCGGGATCAGCTTCCACCAGCCTTCTCTGAGGGTGCGCCAGAAGGTCGGCATTTCCGCAACGGGTATCCTCAGTATTTTCTCACGCGCGGAGTGCAGGTCGACCTGGACGATGAGAAAGTAGTAATAGAGGAAAGCAGGCAGGAAGGAGACGAGAGCAACGCGTGCGTATGGAATGCCGAGCCACTCTGCCATGATGAACGCGACCGCGCCCATGACGGGAGGCATGATCGTTGCGCCGCTCGACGCGGTTGCCTCAATGCCCGCGGCGACCTCCGAACTGTAGCCGGTCGATTTCATGAGTGGTATGGTAAAGGAACCTGTTACGGCGACGTCGGACGCAGGGCTGCCGGAGAGCATGCCGTAGAGACCGCTTGCTATGACGGCCGATTTTGCGCCGCCGCCTCTGACGCGTCCTGCCATGGAGAGGGCCATGTTGATCAGTACCCGACCACTTCCGGTGGTGATGAGTAACTGTCCAAAGAGCAAGAAGCCTATGATGATGGTGGCGGCTATGTTCAAAGGTAGGCTGAAGACGCCTTCCGGCTGCATATAGGCCATCGCGCCAACCCTCTCCAAGGAATAGCCCCTGCCGAAGAGGATGCTTGGCAGATAAGCACTGAGGAGGGGATGGAGGATGAAAAAGAGCGTGAGGCAGGTGACGATCAGGCCCATGCTCCTGCGCAAGCCTTCGAGAAGCGAAATCACGAGGGCAGCGGCCAGCACCAACTCATACGACTGGATTTCACTTGCGCTATGGAGCAGCCAATCCTTATAGAAAAAGAGAACGTATACGCAGGGTGCGACGCCGAGAAGCATCAGTATCCAGTCATACCAGCGCACACCCGGCTTCTTCTTGTCTGCGGGATGGGTAAGGTAGGTGAGCATGAAAAGCAGCCCCATGAATATGCCCTGGTGCTGGTTGGGCGCTATGTCCAGGCCGAGATAGTCAGTCCCGTGGGATATATAAAGGGCGGACCACGCTGATAACATGATCCCGACTACCCTGACGACTCTTTTCATACACGTGCTCCCTGGATGGCCCCCGAATGGCTCCCGTGCGGCCCCTACATAGCTCCTAGTTCCTTTAATAGTCTTTGTTGCGTCTTCTCCAGTTCCGGGGTCCAGAGCTTCTTCTCCTTGTAATACCTGATTGCGCCGGGGTGGAAGGGAAGCACGGCAGTCTTCAATGGATTGGCCAGGTACGGCTTTGCCTCATAATGGAATGCGTAAAGCTCGTCCAGGTGACCAAAGAATGTCTTCATGACGTCGTAGACAAAGTCATCCGGCAAATCGGTGCGCGTGAGGAAGTTATGCGGGATACCCACGGTGGGCAGATCCTTATTGTCGACCATCTTTCCGTAGAACTCCGCGTATAGGACTGTCTCTTGCGCATACAGTATCTTGGCAAGAACTGACGGATAGGTTTTTGGATCGCCCGCGATAAGGCGTATGGGTACCGCGATGTTGAGTTCCTCCGCCCACGCTGTTTTTCCTATGCTCGGAAAGAGCACGATAAATGCATCGATCTTGTTTTCCGGAAGTGAATCCTGAGCCACTTTGGGACCCGAAAAGGTAATATCCTTGATATCCTTTGTGGTCATATGGGCTGCCTGCAAGAGCATCTCACCGCACGCAGTGAACGTCATGTTTGAGGGCATGGTGAACATGACTCGCTTGCCTTTCAGGTCCGTGGTAGTCTTTATGCCTGAGTCAGCGCGGACCACAAAGGCGGTCGGCGGCGTGGAGCCGGAGAAAAGCAGGCGCACCTTATTCTTCCCGAACTGCTTGTAATTGCCCAGGCCTCGCGCCGCGTCGTAGGTAAGATCAGCCTGTGCCATGGCCAGCTCAACATCGCCTTTAGCGAGAAGCGTGAGGTTCTTGCCGAAAAGACCGCTTTCAGCGACCGATTTTATCTTCAAGTACTTCGTCAACACGTTTGCCATGCCTGTTGCCACAGCATGCATGCCGCCGCCGGGAGAGCCACCGGCGATGGAGATCGTCTTGGGCCAGTTTTGCGGCGCCTGAGCTGAGACGAGCGTGACGCGGAAGACAAGTGAAAAGAGTATCGCGAACCAGACCACTCTTAAGTTCACCATTCTCATCATTGCGAACCTCCTTGTCGTGAGTTTGTCTTACAACAATTACCCTATCTTTGCAGGCTTTTGCAAGGATTAATTTTCTGGTTCGCAGGGGCAGAAAGGGATGTGGCAGACATGGGTCGGCCCGGACTTGAAAGGAGGGCGCCTGTCATGTTCTACTTTGGGGCTAGGAGAGGAAATACTATGGCAATAGATGCATTAGTGGAGGGACGCTGTACCGGCTGCGGGATCTGTTTTTCTGCCTGTCCGCAGGATGTGTTTCGCCTGGACCCGAAGACCGGTAAGGCAGTAATCACCTATCCCGCTGACTGTGTCGCCTGTTGGAGTTGCGAAATGTTCTGCCCTGTTCATTGCATAAAGGTATCCGAACCACGACCGCGGAAATTACCCGCACCGTATTGATCAGGTAAAGAACAGGGTCAAGGGGCATGGGTCAAGGGTCACGGGAAAACCGTAGAACGTACGCCTTCGGCTGGGACGACCGCGCTTCGCGCTCGCATGTGGGACGACACTGCGGTACCTTGGCAAGTAAGTACCAACCTAAAAGGAGAAATACGAATTGACATCGATTGATAAGCTTGGGGAAGTGATAGTCGCCGACGTCCTGGTCATAGGAGGCGGGATAAGCGGCTTGCTTGCGGCGATCAAAGCAAAGGAAGCTGCAAACGATGTTCTCGTGGTTGATAAGGGTGGAATAGGCTGGGCCGGCCAGGTGCCTCTTTCCGGAGGCGACTGCGCTTTGATACAGCCGGAAGAGGCACAGGACCATTTCAGGTGGCTCGTGGAGATGGGGGCAAATCTGAACAATCAAGATTGGACTCACGCTTTTGCCCATGATATGTACGGATGCATCAGGGAAGCCGCGAAGCTCGGGTTACCTTTCTGGATGGCTGACGGAGAATTGGTCGCCCTTCCTTTCCATAAAAAATACAAAGCGACACACTTTTCGCCAACAAAACTTATGATCAAGCTTCAGCAGGCTGTGATGAAGAAACGCATCAAGACACTCGACAAAATATTTGTCGCCGATCTGATCAGCAAGGACGGCAGGGTAATCGGTGCCATAGGCTTCGGACTGGTGGACGGGAAAACGTATATCATCAAAGCCGGGGCCACGGTCATTGCAAATGGTTCCTGCCGTTACTACGCGCAGAGACACTTCTCGGTCAACACGGGCGAAGGAATCGCCATGGCTTATCGCGCAGGGGCCCATTTGATGAATGCTGAGTTTTCGAATACCTATACGTATGGATTCCAAGGTGACATTAGACGCCGCACGCCCCTCTATCTGTTTTTTGAGAATGTCTTGGGCGAGAGATTTGTCGAGAGATACTACCCGGAGGTTAAGACGGGCATAAAGTCCGGACAGGAATTCCTCGACTTTTATCGCATAGCCGACGCGATGACCAAAGAAGTGGAGGCTGGAAGAGGGCCTATCTACATAGATTTCAGGAAACTCACCGATGAGGAGAGGTCAGTGGCTATGCAAAGCGAGACCCTTCCTGCACGATTCCAGCCCGCGGGCAGGGGAGAACTGCTGAAGGCTATACGCGAAAAGCTCGGGTTAGACCCGGACAGAGAACGCATAGAGGTGGAATTACAATTCGTCGGAGGACAGGGTCCCATAAGGATAGACCTGGACTGCAAAACCACAGTGGATGGCCTCTGGGCTGTGGGAGATGCGAGTTCGCTAGGCTCCGGTTACACGGGTGCGCGTGCATCCGGCACGTTTGGCGGATTCGGCGTGGCCTTCGCCACAGTCAGCGGTCTCAAAGGTGGGCAGAGCGCCGGCAAGGCTGCCGCGGTCTTCGATCCGATAGGGGTCGACTTCGGCGAAGTAAAAAGGCTGAAAGAGAGGATGCTCGCGCCTCTCGGCCGGCGCGGCGACATCGACGTCAACGAGGTGATCTACCGGATTCACGAAGCGATGATACCCGTGAAATATAACCTCCATCGGGAGGCCGGCCGGCTAGGGGAAGCGCTGAGCAAGATAGACGGGGCGAGTGCCAGCCTGGCACGTGTGGGGGCCAAAGACCATCATGAGCTGTCCCGTTATCATCAGGCCCAGAGTATGGCCTTATCCGCGGGATGGACTTTGAGCGCTGCATTAATGCGTCGGGAGACCCGCGGTACGCAGCATCGCGATGACTATCCTGATAGAGATGACAAGAACTGGCTGAAATGGATCGTGATCAAGGGAGAAGAGGGAAAGTCGAGGTTCTTTACGGAGCCTGTGCCGCTACGAAAAACCGCTTGACAGGATGTTGCGCGTCGGCTGACAATAAAGGGCGCGGCAATAAAACAGCAATAGCCCTCTTAATACCGATTTGCATTCACGCGGAGACCGAGGCGGCAGCGAGGAGCCCCACCCGCAAGCGGGTACCCGGGCGTACTCAAATGTACGTCGAGGAGAGCGATAGCGCAGCATCCGGTAAGGACGCAGCGACAACGAAGGTATACACATGAAGGCGAATCGGTATCCGGTCCATAAGATAAGGAGGAGTTGAATGGCCATAGAAGGATGTGGAGTTTCGGCTTTTGTCGTCTGGAGGGATGAAACGTGCTCGGAGATTGATGAGAACGAAACGAGGAAGCACTTCAGAAGGCTCATCAACGAGATCAAGGGCTGGGGCTACCTCATGGCCGGAGGCGTCGAGGCAGAGGTAGACACTACAACAAGAGCAGAAAAGAAAAAGATCATTAAAATGGCGATTGAGGAAGCACGAGACGAGGTCCCGGTCTTTTGTGGCGCCCATGCGGATTCGCTCTGGGAACAAATCGAGATGGCCAAAGATGGCAAAGAACTAGGCGTAACGGGGGTCTTATGGCATCCCCCCAGTTTTTATCCCGGGTTCACTGCTCCGCAGAATGAAGAATTTATCATTGAGCATCTGAAGCGGTTCGATGAAGAAGTAAATTTACCCATCGCCGTTTTTGCCATCGCTCCAGGGGGAACAACACAAAACCATAACGTCGTTAGAGCCGAGACATACAAAAAGGCTGCTGACCAAATCAAAAACATCCAGGCCTGGAAGATATCAGGGGGCAACTTGAATTTTTTTTACAGGGCCCATGAGATCATGAAAGATACGCACGTTAATCTCTGTCCTGCCGGCAGTTCAGAACCACAGCTCTTTATCACCCACGCAATGGGCTGGGCCAGAGGGGTTTTGAGTGGAGGCTCAAATTTTACCGCCAAGTGGGACAGAGAGGTGATGGAACAGGCCATGGCAGGAAATATGAACGAGGCACTGGCCCTTGCATCGAGACTGAAATCGATATTTGATGTCGTTTACGGTGCCCTTCCGGGTATAGAGTATCCGGGTTTCGTGGAGAGGTATAAACTACACGGTTGGCTGGCCGGCTTGATTCCGGAAATGCATATGAGGTATCCTCGGCTACCAAGACCTGACGTAGAAGTGGAAATGCTCTATCAGGGAATGAAGAAGTCGGGGCTATACGATGGGAAGGTACTCAAGGAAGCCCAGAAAAAGGTGAAGGGGTATGATAGGGCAAAGCTGCTAAAAGTGAAACAAAGGGCGCCGGTTTTGCGATAAGCACCTAAAAAACCGGGTCAAGGGTCAAGGGTCCCGGGTCCAGATAGACACCAAATAGACGAGAGAGACGAGATAGGCTAATATGGACCAGAGAAACCAGAACCATGGGAGGAGAAGACATGAATAAACCCAGAGGTCTCGCATCAACATTGCTTCTTATGCTGATTGTTTTGGCCACCGCTTTTTGGGCCACGGAAAGCTCATCGTCAGAGACTTACCCCAACAGACCCATCACGGTTGTCCTGGGCACGGCTCCGGGCAGTATGATGGACAATTTGACACGTGTGATTTCAAAAGCAGCGGAGAAGGAATTGGGCCAGCCTGTCATTGTCGAGAATAGAGCCGGTGCGGGCGGGGTGATCGCAAAGACTTATGTCCTGAAATCGAAGCCTGACGGCTATACGCTTGGTTCGACTGTCACTAATACGTACATCGTGCAGCCCCAGATGAGAAAAGTCCCTTATGACCCGTTCAGAGACGTCGTCGACATAATGACCTTTGCTGAATATAACGATGGTATTGCGGTGAAAGCCGATGCCCCATGGAATAGCTTTGAGGACGTTGTCGCGTACGCAAAGGCCAATCCGGGTAAGTTCACGTACGGTCACCCGGGGTATGGCATGATGCCGCATATCACGATGGAACATATTGCCATGAAAGAAGGGATAAAATGGCAGCAGGTTCCCTTCAAGAACGGACCGGAGGCAGTGAATGCGACTCTGGGCGGACACGTTAACGCGGCTGTTGCGGGCTCTTCAGACCTCATTCCCCAGGTGCAGGCGGGAAAACTGAAGCTCCTGGTTATAATAAGCGGTAGCCGTTGGTCGGCGGTGCCGAAGGTTCCTACCATTGTAGATAAGGGCCACGATTTCTATTTGTTGTCCTATGTGGGTATCTACGGCCCGAAAGGCCTGCCGGAGCCGATCAGGCAAAAGCTCGAAACGGCTTTCAAGAACGCCATGAAGGACCGTACGTTCCAGGATATGCTGAAGCAGTACACCATAGATGAAGCCTATATGAGTGGCAAGGAATACTCAGAAAAGTGGAAGGCCCTCTATGCTCCCATGGGAAAGACCCTAAATGCCCTCGGGCTCGTGGAGAAATAGACCCCACGGCGCCGGATGAAGTGACGCTCAGGTGGGACAAAGCGTAGAATGAAAAAGTATGTCCGGGTAGATGGATTGGTCTGGGTTATCTTAGGAATTGCTATGTGTATCGGGTCAATCCGGCTGCAACTGGGAAGCTTCCATACTCCCGGTCCCGGATTCTTGCCTTTTTTGTCCGGCGCCTCGTTAGGGTTTTTCGGGCTTATCCAAATGTTATCAACTCTTTTTGCGGTAGCCAATGAGCAACAGCAACAAAACAGTCACGAAGGCCGGATGAAATGGGACTGGAGGAAATCTCTTACCCCGTTCCTGACTCTGATGACCTTGCTTGCCTATATTCTGTTACTAGAGCCCCTGGGGTTTGTGCTTACTACGTTCGTGTGCCTATTATTGCTCTTCAAGTTTTCCGAGCCTAAGAGATGGCTGATGCCTTTGATTTTGTCCAGTGTCACTGCTGTCCTGAGCTACCTCCTTTTTTCCGTCTGGCTTCAGTCTCATTTTCCGAAAGGGCTACTTACATTCTGGTGAGGCACTGCATTGGCCGGTTTTTTTGAAAATCTTTCATTGGGCTGTCACGTCGCCTTCTCGGTTGCTAACCTCGCGTATTGCTTTATAGGGGTTTTTATCGGGACGCTCATCGGAGTTCTGCCGGGAATTGGCCCCATAGGGGCTATCTCGATGCTCCTGCCCGTGACTTTCGGCATCAGTCCGGCCTCCGCCATCATCATGCTGGCGGGGATTTACTACGGAGCCCAATACGGCGGCTCTACAACGTCCATTCTGGTCAATATTCCGGGAGAAGTCACGTCCGTTGTCACCTGTCTGGACGGATATCAGATGGCCCGTCAGGGCAGAGCGGGTCCTGCATTGGGCATAGCCGCCTTTGGTTCTTTCATCGCGGGAACGATCGGGACAATAATCCTGATGTTTGTCGCCAAACCTTTGTCGGAGCTTGGCCTCAGGTTCGGCCCTTCCGAATACTTTTCACTGATTATTCTTGCGCTAGCGCTTTTGAGCTATCTTTCTCATGGCTCTATCATCAAGGCGATCATCGTGGCCATTCTGGGGATCAGTCTGAGTCAAATTGGAATCGATGCCGTCACGGCCCGGGTAAGATTCACCTTCGGGATACTGGAGCTGCAGGACGGTCTGGGATTAGTGCCCGTGGTTATGGGCCTCTTCGGTGTCGGTGAGGTCCTGATAAATCTCGAAGAGTCACTGAATATCGAGGTTTTTCAAGCAAGAATCAAGGGGCTACTTCCCAGCGTAAGGGATTGGGCGGACTCTATTGGTGCGATAATCAGGGGATCCTTTTTAGGCTTTTTCCTGGGAATATTGCCTGGTGGTGGAGCAATTATTGCCACGTTTGCCTCCTATGCTCTGGAAAAGAAACTTTCAAAACATCCTGAAAAGTTCGGCACAGGCGTGATTGAAGGGGTAGCAGGACCGGAATCCGCGAACAATGCAGCAAGCTCGGGAGCGTTTATTCCGCTTTTCACGCTGGGGTTTCCTTCTAATGCGATCACGGCTTTACTCCTGGGAGCCTTGATGATCCATGGTGTGCAGGCTGGTCCATCCTTTATGGATAAACACCCGGACATTTTTTGGGGGACGGTCATCAGCATGTATATTGGAAATGCAATGCTTGTGATTTTGAATCTTCCCCTGATTGGCCTCTGGGTGAAAATATTGAAGATTCCATACAGGATTCTTTTCCCTCTGTTGCTTCTCCTGTGTATCATCGGCTCTTACAGCATAAACAATAGCAAGTTTGACGTGCTCATCATGGTTATCTTCGGGGTCATAGGTTACGTCTTTAGAAAAATTGACTATGAGCTTTCGCCGCTGGTTATAGCATTTGTCCTGGGGCCGATCCTTGAGACTTCCTTGCGACAATCTCTCCTCATATCCGGAGGAGATATCTTTGTATTTTTTAAAAGGCCGATTTCAGTGGCATGCCTGGCCATTGCCCTCACGGTCTTGTTGCTGCCTGTCATTTTGCGAGGTAGCCGCCGCCTGAGGGAAAAGATCACGTAGAAGATAGGGTCATGGGTCACGGGAAGACCCGATGGACGACCGTCATGCTGCGCCTGACTCGGACGACCGCGCTTCGCGCTGGGACGAGGGACGAGAAAAACAAAAAACGACGGTAGAGAACTCAAATAAATGACATATACCAATTTGCATTCAAGATGGACGACCCAGCCTTAGGCCGGGTACCCCGGGCGTGCCGAGGCCTGGGCTACGCAGGCGTACCTTGCGGTACGTCGAGTAAGAACAGGCCGACGGGCAACGAAGGTATACGCTTGAAGGCAAATTGGTATGAGGGGGATGATATGGCTGAAGATTGGATGGATAAAGTTTCCAAGCCGGAGTACCGGGTGAAGGCGGAGAAGGATGTTTTCATTACGGCGAGGGACGGTGTGCGGCTGGCTGCGGACATCTATCGGCCGGATGCGGAAGGCAAGTTTCCAGCCCTCTTCTCGGTGTCTCCGTATGGCAAGGACGTTCAGAAATTCAAATCGCCGAGAGGACCACTGGCCCCGGTGCGCGGCAACGGAGGGCAGGAAGCGGGCGATACCGAATATTTTGTCTCGCGGGGCTACGTGCACGTGATTGGCGATTCCCGCGGCTCAGGAGACTCGGAAGGAGAATATCCCTTCTACGGATTGCAGGAGCATCAGGATGGCTACGACGTAATCGAGTGGATCGCTGCCCAGCCCTGGTGCAATGGCAATGTGGGGATGTTGGGAATGTCATATTTCGGGATCATGCAGCTTCTCATTGCGGCCCAGAACCCTCCTCACCTCAAGGCGATATTCCCGTATGAGGCTTCTACCGACCGGTATCGCCATCAGTTTTATCACGGCGGCATAATGAATATGTTTTACATACAGTGGTGGGGGCATGTCGCGGTGGGCGCAGGGTTGCCACGGACCTTGCGGGAGAAGCCCGAGGAGATGAAAAAGGTAGTGAAGGAACTGATGCGAAAGGAGGAAGTTCAAATCTACGTCCCCCTGTATGATGCTTTGAAATACCCTGAAAAGAATCCCCCCCTCTTCGAGGGCTTGACCCACCCTCTCGATGGCCCGTACCACTGGGAGGTTTCTGCTTACACCAAGTTCGACCGCATCAAGATTCCCTCTTACATGGTTTGTCGCTGGAGCGGATGGCCCATCCATCTGCCGGGGGCTTTCGCTGCTTTCAATGGCATTGACGCGCCGAAGAAACTGATGATCAATGAGACTGAGTATCCCAGCGGGCCGACGCGTCCCTGGACGGACGATCACGACGTTATTCTGAGGTGGTATGATCATTGGCTGAAAGGAAACGACACAGGGATCATGGATGAGCCTCCGATTAAGCTGTTCATCAAAGGGAATAATGAATGGCGCTACGAACGTGAATGGCCGCTGGCACGGACGGAATGGACAAAATTCTATTTACGCAAGGATGGGGCGTTGAGTGAGGAGCCTCCACGTCAGGATGAGGGTTCTGACGCTTTTGTAAACAAACCATATCCGCTTCCCCGCGATGTAATCCCCGGGGTCAGATACGCCACCGCACCTCTGAAGAAAGATACGGAGGTAACGGGCCCGATGGCATTGTATCTATCCGCTGCCCTTGATCAGACGGATGCCACATGGATCGTTTCCCTCAACGATATCGGACCCGACGGTTCGAGCCGGTTGGTGACCAAGGGTTGGCTGAGGGCATCGCACAGAGCGCTTGACGAGAAGCGTTCGAAGCCTTACCAGCCGTTCCATCCCCATACGGAGAGCATTCCGGTTGAACCGGGAAAGGTCTATGAGTATGCGATTGAGATCCGGGAAACCTCAAACCTATTCAAGGCCGGGCATAAGATCGAGCTGGTGATAAAAGGCCAGGATGCGCCTTCAGAGGACCCGATCTGGTTTCACCTGTGCAATCTCAAAGAAACGAAGCACACGGTCTATCACACGGCAGAGCATGCGTCCTATCTATTGCTCCCTCTGATACCGGGAGCTTAAAGATGTCTGTCTGGTCTATCTGGTCCATTTAGTCTATCTCGTCTACCAGCCAATGGTCTAAGGACAGACAGGACGAGATAGACCAGACAGACTAAATAGACCTCGCCCCGGACCCTATGCCCTACTTCCCTCCCACATAGAGCCCGAACTCCTTTAATATGGGAACGGCAAGGGACTCGCTATTCCTGATCGCTTCCATCATGAAATCAGGACCGCCGAATTTGGGCTCCTCTCCGAGCGCTTCGAGCCCTTTTCTGAACTCGGGATTCTGGTACGTGTTTGTCATGACATCGAGCAAAATCTTTTTTATCTCCGCCGGCGTATCCTTGTGAACGTATAGGCCAACATACGTTGGAAGCTTCGCTACCTCGGGGAAACCGAGTTCCGGTGCGCACGGCACGTCAGGCAAATTGCTGTATCTCCGTTCACCAACCGTGACCAGATATCTGACAGCGCCGCTCCGTACGTGGTCAGCGACTGCTCCGTACACCATAAACGATGCATTCGTATTCCCCCCTAATAGGGCCGCCAGCATCTCAGAACTGCCTTTGTAAGGGATGTCTGTTGTTTCCACCTTCGCCTTTCTGAACAATAACAGTCCGTACATGTGCTGAGAAATTCCACGTCCCGTATGAGACCACGTGAGCTTACCAGGATTCTTCCTCGCGTAATCCAAAAGGTCATTGAGCGTCTT
The DNA here is from genome assembly GCA_017881765.1 of Syntrophobacterales bacterium. Lineage (GTDB taxonomy): Bacteria > Desulfobacterota > Syntrophorhabdia > Syntrophorhabdales > WCHB1-27 > JADGQN01. Next base: position 15,359 of record JADGQN010000044.1, read on the forward strand.
CCATGGGGAATCGCCTTTTACGATCAGACCGTTCCTGTACTCGAGAAAATTGGCTACAGGGACCAGGTCATTGGGATTGAAAGGCACTTTCTGCGTTTTGGTTGTCATGGAAAAGAAGAAATTGGTTGTGACCATGAGCTTATGGCCATCAGGCTTTGAAGTTATAACGTCGGCTGCTGCCACACTGCCTCCGGCACCGGGTTTATTCACGACGACCACGGGCTGCCCCAGATATTTGGGTGCGCTGTTTGCAATCAACCGCGCCAGGAGGTCCATGGTGGACCCGGGTGTATAGGGAACCATGAGTTCGACGGGTCGCGTTGGAAAATCTTTAGCGGCATGTGATGGTCCAACCATACTCAACCCAAAAATAAGCACAGCCGAAACGAAAGTTGCTGCTACTATTCTCATAAGTACCCCCTTCTTCTACGATTGATATATCGCCAGCCCGAAAGATGGCGCGTTTCCTCAGAGCTCATGTCTCAAGCGTTGTTCCGCTTAGCCCACCTTATGGTTTGCGAGCTTTTCCAGCGCGGTGATGATGGCGGAATGGTCGAGGTCCGCGTTGCCATCGATATGAACGATATTCTTCCCCATGGGCTCGAAGTAGGGTTTTGTCGCGGAGAAGACTGTTTCTACACCGCCAACCATGATCGAGAGGGTGCCTTGGTCGGCGCTCGCTCACCCGTCTCCCATTTTCCGGCAGGCAGGTTGAAGAGCACCTGCTTCAGATTACAGGCCTTCAGTGTCTCCGCGATGCGTCTTGCATCATAGGGGTAGGGGAACATATATTCGACCGCCTTGAGACCCGCGCGGGCGGCCCGCTCGAAGCGCTCCATGAAATCGACTTCCGTGAAGAGCATGCTCAGGTTCGCGCTAAATTTCGGCATACATATCTCCTCTTTCGACGAGGCTTGGGTGGATGTCCAATTATAGCAGCTTGCTTGCCCATCGACAACAAAGATGACAAGCAGCTGACTTGGGCAATAGAGGTTGCATGCAGCCCCTTGTGTTGCCGTTGTGGTATGATAATTTCCAATGATTAATGCGTTAGGACGGGAGATCCCTGAGTACATAGATGGCTACGGCAAGACCACTCCCTTCACCGGGGTGTTTGCCACGCGGCCCGGGATGCACAGGTACGGGCCAACGGTCAAGGCCGCGCGACCTGGCGAAAGCAAGCTGGCAAGAAGTCTGGAAGAAGTATTCAAACGCATACCGATCAGCGACGGCATGACCCTCTCGTTCCATCATCATTTCCGCAATGGCGACAAGGTGGTCAACATGGTGCTTGCTACCGCCGCGAAGCTGGGGATTAGGGGCTTGAACGTTGCCCTCAGCGCTATTTTTCCGGTGCACGCTCCGCTCATCGACCATATCAAAACCGGCGTGGTAAGTGCTCTCGATACGAACTACTTGTCGGGACTGGTGGCCCGGGCTGTCTCTGCGGGAATGTGTGCCCGGCCTGTCATACTGCGCACGCACGGCGGACGGGCCCGTGCCATAGAATGCGGCCATCTCAAGATTGATGTGGCCTTTATTGCAGCCCCGGCAGCCGATGATTACGGCAATATTAACGGGGTCAGTGGCCCGGCTGCTTGTGGCTCGCTGGGCTATGCTTTCCCCGACGCAGAATACGCCGACGTTGTGGTAGCCGTTACTGACCACCTCGTGGACTATCCCCTTACGCCCATTTCTATCCCGCAGACGAGGGTCGATTACGTGGTCAAGGTCGATAAAGTTGGTAGTCCTGAAGGTATTGTCTCAGGCACCACGCGGATTACCGAAGACCCGGCGCAGCTTAGAATTGCGGACGTGGCGGCAAAGGTCATCCAGGCCGCTAGTTTGATCAAAGACGGATTTTCCTTCCAAACGGGGGCCGGGAGCGCCTCTTTGGCCACAGCCCATTTTGTCCGCCGGACGATGGAACAGGCTGGAGTGACGGGGAGCTTTATCCTGGGCGGTATTACCGGCCATATGGTGGAGATGCTGGAACAGGGACTCTTCAGGAAGATCATGGACGTACAGGGGTTTGACCTTGAGGCGGTGCGGTCGCTTGCAACGAACCCCAACCATGTTGAAATCGGTTCCGGTTTTTATGCGAACCCTTTTAATGCGGGCTGCGCTGTCAACAGACTGGACTGCGTAATCCTGGGAGCCACCGAAATCGATACTGACTTTAATGTTAACGTGGTAACCGGTTCAGATGGCCTCATCATGGGCGGCTCAGGCGGCCACAGCGATACGGCAGCAGGGGCAAAATTGACCATCATTGTGGCTAACCTGGTGCGCGGCCGATTGCCCATCGTTATGGACAGAGTGCTTACTGCCACGACACCGGGTGAGACGGTTGATGTCTTGGTGACCGACCAGGGTGTAGCTGTCAACCCAGGCCGCAGTGATCTTCTGGGTCTGTTGATAACAGCGGGGTTGCCCGTGCGGAATATTAACGACCTAAGGTTGCTTGCCGAACGCATCGCCGGCAGCCGCGCAAAGGCGACCATGCACGAAAAGATTGTGGCAATAGTGGAATATCGTGACGGCACGATTATCGATGTAGCGCGACAGGTGATGATATAGTTGGTGCTCCCCCCCTTCCCAAAGAGAAGAGGGGAGCGAAGTATCGAAGATCCCGCAGCCTTAACCTTGTGAGGCCTTAGCTCTTACCCTTTCCGCTTCTTATCAAAC
>JADGQN010000284.1 GCA_017881765.1 Syntrophobacterales bacterium
TAAGCAAATCGAGGAACGGAAGGAAGAGCATCAAGCATATCTCTATTCTGGGATAGCCGCTGATCTCGGTTTCGAGGTTGAACTGGTCCGGAGCATATTATTTTCCGTCGCTGGTGGCAAGGACCGTTTTATTGTCCATAAGCGGCTACCCTCTCGTAGCAATCGCCAGAAGTAACCCGCCCTCTTCGCTGGTGCCTCTGTGTGTCGTGTTTGGCATGTCGTGAGCCCTAGTTTGGTCATGTCCCTCAATACGCCACGAGCCCCTGGTTGGGGCCTTCTTCCTGCTATCCTGAGGGACGGCACCCTCTGACGTGTTGTATAGTTCAGCTGGTAATGAGCGCCCCTTCATCGAACAGAATCGCCCCTTCGCTGCTTTCCTCACTAGATCACGCAGAGAAAACTGAGCTCCTTGAACATTGTTCGTCCTCTCGCGTAATTCCTTGCGCAGCCTCTCACGGGCGATATCCTCTCCATGGGTAGCCTCCCACGATGTGGTGTGCTTGGTCGCCACCTATTGTAGTAACTTGGCTACCCTCTATTACAGGAATTATAAACCATCATCACGTGCCAGCTTCCCTTACAGGAAGATGACTGTTCAACAATTTTCAACACGTTAAGTGGCCGGCGCGGCCGACTCCGCGAACTGGTTGGCCTGTTCTCCGCTAGGAGATCGCAATCCTCTTTATCTCTATAACGTTAGGGACAGCCTGCAGCTCCTTGATCACCTCATCGCTCACCTTCCCATCCACATCAAGTAGCGCTATGGCGAGACCGCCCTCAGCTTCCCTGCCGACATGCATGCCGCCGATATTGATCCCCTTGCTCGCCAGTGCCGTACCGATGCTGCCCACAACCCCCGGTTTGTCCTGGTGATAGGTAAGCAGCATGTTGCCGGCCAGATTCGCGTCGACAGCGATCCTGTCCAATCTGATCAGTCTCGGCGCCTTCTTGCCGAGTAGTGTTCCGTAAGCAGCCCTCTCGATCTTCCCGTGGGTCAGCTTTATTCCGAGCAAGGATGTGTAGTCTTCGTGTTCCTTCCCCTTGACCTCCTTGATCTTTATACCCCGCGACCTGGCAACAGTCGGGGCGTTAACATAGTTGACCCCTTCGAGGTGAGGGGCGAGGATATTTCTAAGGATAGCCTGGGTCAGAATCTTTGTCTCCACCTCAGAGATATCCCCCATGTATTCGATCTCTACTGCCTCTATGGGGAATTCACTGATGGAAGAAATGAAGGTTGCGAGCCTTTCCGAAAGCGCGATGTAGGGAGAGAGCTGCCTCTGCACCTCGATCGATACGGGTGGAACATTGATGCTATTCTTGATCACCCCGTGGACCGCATAGTCGACGATCTGGTTTGCGATGTCTATAGCGACCTTCAACTGGGCCTCAGTGGTCGAAGCTCCAAGGTGTGGTGTGCATACGACCTTCTCAGACATAACGCAGGGATTGTCGGCGGGAGGCGGCTCCTGCTCAAAGACATCCAGACCGGCTCCGCTGACCTGCCCGCTCATGAGCGCTTCGTACAAGTCCTTCTCGTTGACGATCCCCCCCCTTGCTGCGTTAATGATGATAACACCTTTCTTTGTTTTGGCGAGGGCATCCTTGCCGATCAGATTCCTGGTAGAGGGGAGCATCGGGACGTGGACCGTTATGAAATCGCTGGTCTTGAGGAGGGTGTCGAGGTCGACCAGTATGATGCCTTTCTTCCTCGCGATTTCAGGCGACACGTAGAGATCGTGGGCTGTAACCCGCATTCCCAAAGCGAGGGCCTTTTCCGCCACGATCATCCCGACGTTGCCGATCCCTATGACGCCAAGGGTCTTTTCCTGGATTTCGATCCCCATAAGGGCCTTCTTTTCCCACTTCCCCTGCTTCATCGTACTGTCCGCCAAGGTTAGCTTCCTCGCCACTGCAAACATGAGGGCCAGCGCGTGTTCGGCTGCAGCAAGGGCATTTCCCTGCGGGGTGTTCATCACAACGATGCCCTTTTCCGTCGCAGCCACAACATCCACGTTATCCACTCCTATACCCGCTCTGCCGATCACCTTCAGATTGTCCGCTTTTTCGATGATGTCCCGCGTCACCTTTGTTGCGCTCCTCACAATGAGAGCGTGGTACCCGCCAATGATGCCTCGAAGCTCTTCAGTCTTGAGGTCGGTCTTTACGTCCACGGAAAGGTTGTGGGACCTCAAGATGTCAACGACCTTGTCGGACATTGCGTCTGCGATGAGGATATTCATGGGACCTCCCTGTACGGGTTTTTAGGACATTCGGTGGTTTCCGAAATGCGCTTTTCCATGTCAAATCCGTACCCCCCCGATTGTATCCCATTTCTTGCTCCGCAACAAACTTTTTTATCTAGTCCTATCTAGCGATTGATTGCCCTCATGGCGGCGCAGACAGGCTACAGCAATAATACACGTCGTCGCAACCATTGCCAATGGCCCTTTTGCCTGAAGCCCTCTGGTCATACCATTGCCTGTGCTGTTTATCGCCACAAACACTACTGTTTGTGGAAAGAAACTTGACAGATTCTAAACGGCCTGCTATAAGGGTTAGAAATAGTTGATCTGCATCTCGGGACAGCGGCAGATGCTATTGATACTTGGCAGGTTGCCGCTCAAGCCGTGGGCGGTCCCACAGCCGCTTTCGGCACGATTATCTGGCCTCGATGCCGTTCTTCGGGGCACATCCGTTGTGGGTCTAAAAAAGGGGGAGGTATCAATGGAATATAAGGTTTTTTTGGACGAGAAGGATATACCGAGGCAGTGGTACAATATTCAGGCCGACTTCAGTACGCCGCTACCGCCGCCGCTTAATCCGGGCACCGGCAAGCCGATAGGCCCGGAGGATCTGGCGCCCGTGTTTCCGATGAACCTTATAGAGCAGGAGGTGTCGACGCAGCGATGGATCGATATACCTGAAGAGGTACTGGACAAACTTCTTATGTGGAGACCGACACCCCTCTACAGGGCAGCCCGGCTGGAAAAGTTCCTCGGGACTCCTGCACACATCTACTTTAAACACGAGGGTGTAAGTCCGGCGGGCAGCCATAAGCCGAATACATCTATCCCGCAGGCATACTATAACAAGACCTTCGGGATAAAGAGGCTGACGACTGAGACCGGCGCGGGGCAGTGGGGAAGCGCTCTTGCCTTCGCCTGCAACCAGTTCGGACTCGAATGCAAGGTCTATATGGTAAGGATAAGCTTCAATCAGAAACCCTACCGGAAAATGCTCATGCAGACCTGGGGAGCGACCTGTATTCCCAGTCCGAGTCCTGAAACGAACGCAGGGAGAAAGTTCTTCGAGGAAAATCCAGAGCATCACGGGAGCCTGGGCATCGCGATCAGCGAGGCCATAGAGGACGCGGTGACTTCGAAAGATACGAGGTACTCCCTTGGAAGCGTGCTCAATCACGTCCTCATGCATCAAACCATCATAGGTCTGGAGACAAAGAAGCAGATGGCGAGGTTCGGGGAATACCCGGATATAGTCGTGGGTTGTGTCGGAGGGGGAAGTAATTTTGCCGGTCTCGCCTTTCCCTACCTCTCCGATAAGATGAACGGGAAGGAAATGAGGCTCATCGGCTGCGAACCGACTTCATGTCCCACCATGACGCAGGCGCCCTATGTCTACGATTTCGGGGACACAGCGTGTACCACCCCCTTGCTGGCCATGCACTCCCTCGGCCACGGTTTCGTCCCGGCGCCGATCCATGCCGGCGGCCTGCGTTATCACGGCCTTGCCCCACTCGTCAGTAAAGCCCTTGTGGAGGGTCTCATCGAGGCAAAGGCCTACGGCCAGCTTCAGACCTTTGCGGCCGGCCTCACGTGGGCCCGAACCGAAGGTTTTATCCCGGCCCCGGAGACGAACCACGCCATTGCCTGTGTCATAGAAGAGGCACAGCGTGCGAAAGAAGAGGGCAAGGAGAAAGTCATTCTCATGATCTGGAGCGGGCATGGACTTATTGATCTTGCCGCTTACGACGCCTATCTTTCTGGAAAACTCCAGGATACTGCCTTTCCTGTAGAGGAGATGCAGAGGCTCGTGGCGGAGCTCGAGAAGTTTCCGCGCCCCGCCGCCTGATCCGCACCCTTGTTGCAAGACCGGACAGGATGAGCGATCATTATGTGATTCGAGTGAAAGGGGTCGGTGCGTAATCCCGACCCCTTTCACTTTGATAAGGAGGAGGCGATGGACATCAGTGGAAAGACGGTAATGGTTCTGGGCGGATACGGGGAGGTTGGTCTCGCTGTCTGCCGCCGCCTCTTTGACGAAGGCCCGGCAGCCCTCTTTGTGACGTCCCTGCTTCGTCATGAGGCAGAGAGTGCTGTAGCGCAACTCTCGCAGGAAGTGCCCCCAGGCTGCGCTCTTGTCCCCCTGTTCGGGAACATCTTTGTCCGATGGCCTCTTAAAGACCTGAGCAGACAGGAGCTTCAAGCACACCCTGGGCACGTAAGTACCATGATTGCTGACTCGATGGAGGAGTTGACCGAGGAGATTTTGACCTCTTCGACACTCTACCGATTCATCGTCGACAACCGGCCGCACATCATCGTCGACTGCATCAACACCGCTACGGGGCTCGCCTACCAGAACATTTACCAGAGCTACGCTCAGTTCTCTCGGACCCTGCGCGACCTCTCCGCCACTGCGGAGGAGGTCCGGGCGAGCGCCCTGTCCGTGCTGTCGGCGGTCTCCATTCCCCCGCTCATCCGCCACGTTCAGATCCTGAACGAGGCTATGAAGCGGGCAGGTACCGGCGTCTACCTGAAGGTAGGCACCACGGGCACAGGCGGCATGGGGCTCAACATACCCTTTACCCACGGGGAAGAACAGCCTTCCCGTATGATGCTGTCTAAGACGGCTGTAGGGGGTGCCCATTCCCTGCTCCTCTTTCTGATGAGTCGAACGCCGGGATGCACAATTGTAAAAGAGCTGAAGCCCGCGGCAGCCATCGCGTGGAAAGGCGTGGGCAAGGGAAGAATCCTGAAGAGAGGGCACACCGTGCCTATGGTTGACTGTCCTCCTGACCAGGCTTACCGGCTAGAGACCGGGGCACTCTTCGACTTCGGGCAGACCACATCAGGCACGGCGATTGCGGGCAGAGAACTGGAAGGCGTTTACATCGATACGGGCGAGAACGGCCTCTTCTCGGCGGACGAATTTAAGGCGGTTACCACCCTGGGGCTCATGGAATCTGTCACCCCCGAAGAGATCGCTGATGCAGCAGCTCTTGAGATCCTCGGGATGGGGACAGGCAAAGATGTGGTGGGTGCGATAAGCGGGGCCGTCATGGGGCCCACCTACCGCGCAGGTTTCATGCGCCACACGGTGATCCGGGAGGTGGAGGCGCTTGGGGAGCAGGGCATCGCGTATGAGCTGGTCGGTCCGTCGCGCGTGACAAAACTGATATTCGAAGCAAACCTGCTGAAGCGTTGCTGCGGTACCATTCAGAAGGCTCTGCAGTCATCCCCCGAGTCCCTGTCACAAAGCCTCCAGGAGGAGGTCTTCCTGAACCGGGAACTCCGGGCAGAGGCGCTCTCCGTTGGCATAGCTGTTCTGCTGGCCGATGGCAAGACGCTCCTCTTCGCTACCCGGGCGGATCCTAATAAAGGGTGGGAGATGGAGCCGTGGGAGGTAACGCCGGAGAATATCGAGAAATGGGTGTACCGCGAGTGGGTGGATCTGAGGGTTGCGAACATGACACGCTGGCAGGAGCGCTTCCAGGGCATTTTGACGGAGATCGAGGCTGCGTCAGGTGAGACCGGATCACACTTTGATCGAAGTCGCTGGTTCTGGCGTCAGGATTCCGGTGGAGAGATTCTGATCGACCCGGGTGAGGTAGTGGGATTGGTATTCGCCACCGAGGCACGGGGCGGCCGGCGCGCGTCGCATCTTCTGGAGCGGCACCTGAAGAGATAGGAAGAAGGAGGGGCCCAGGGCTAGTTAACAACGGCATCCACGTTTTGTACCTGGAGAAATAGAGTGGGATGGGCATGGTAGTTATAGACTATAAAGCAAAATGACGATACCTGAAAACCATCTAGCGAGTGGGTCCAGCCAATCGCCCAAACTGCGGGTTCTAGTTGACCCGCCGCGTTACACTCTTTTCATGCGTAATCTTCAAACAGAACTTTCACCCCGGCTTTCAACCTTTGTAGGTGGAGTTAATACCCGACTCCTTAGCTTTTTTCTACTAAGCCTGCTTCAAAGGTTTGTCACTTTAATGCCAGCTTGCGATCGCTAATCCCGACCCTCCGGATAGAATGGGCAGGATTTTCCGAAATACCCAAGGCAGGTCAAC
>JADGQN010000285.1 GCA_017881765.1 Syntrophobacterales bacterium
CAGTGCTCCCCCGTGGAGGATCAGGGGCAGCTTGGCAGCTGCACGGCGAACGCGCTGGCCGGGGCGCTGGAGTTCCTGATGATCAAGGATAAGAAGCCGTATGCGGACATGAGTCGGCTATTTATCTATTACAACGAGCGGGTCATGGAGCACACGGTGAACCAGGATTCCGGGGCCATGATCCGTGACGGCGTCAAAACACTTGCCAAGCAGGGGGCTTGCACGGAGAAGCTTTGGCCTTACGACATCACGCAATTTACGACGAAACCGACTCCGGCTTGCTACACGGAGGCTCTGAACTACCAGATCACCTCCTACCAGAGGATCGACACGATCGATGAGATGCGCTCCTGCCTTGCGGATGGGTTCCCGTTTGTCTTTGGGTTCACCGTCTACGAAAGCTTTGAATCCCAGGACGTCGCAAATACCGGTGTGGTGATTATGCCCGGGCCGAATGAGCAGGTAATGGGCGGCCACGCGGTCGTAGGGGTTGGCTATGACGATTCTCAGAAACGGTTCATTGTGAGAAATTCCTGGGGCGACGGTTGGGGCATGAAGGGTTATTTCACGATTCCCTACGACTACCTGGCGAACAGGAACCTCTCGGACGACTTCTGGACTATCCGCGCGGGGAAGCAGATTTAGACCTATTGTAATATTCGATCGGCGATAGAGCCGTCCCACCGACAGAAGACGGCGCGAGCGTCGGGCGGCTGGGTAAGCTTCTTCCGTAAAACGGAAATTCTAACGACTCCTAGCCTTACCCGGCCGCCCGACGCTCGCGCACACCGACCCTTTTCTCCATCAGGCCTGCTTCCTCATTTGCCCGTCGTCCGTTTAAGCATCTGTATCCGGACGTTCACTCCCTTCATATAATTCAGAGCATCGCGCCGATCGTTGATTTTCAGGAAGTTCCGCGCGAGCGCTTCCCTTTCAGGTATGGGGGTTAGCTGGCGGTGCCTCAGGAATGCAATATGAAGCCATCCGCGTAACGTTGGCTCGACAGGACCCGGCTGTGCTTGGCCCCGACTGATTTGCAAGGCAGGGCTACCTGCGGCTAATTTATCGCCGGCATCGTCCTCGCAGCGAAACCCGGAATCGGGTGGGTCGGGAAGCCGAGTTGGCGCGTCAGTTCTGGGAGTCGTGACGGAAAGAAGATGGTTGAAGGTATTGGCCTGCCCGTCCCGGTTCGTCAAAGGATTAATGGTGAACATATTTTCCAGGGTAGCCAGCAGAGACGAGTGGTCATAAAGCGTATGGTCGATCGTTCCGCGCGGGATTAAGGGCGACACGACAACCGCGGGCACTCGAACTCCGAGCTGGGTAAAATCGAAGTTGTGATGATTGCTATCGTCGTCTGTAATCGGATCACCGGGGCTGACTATTGCCGGCGGCGGGACATGATCGTAAAAACCACCGTGTTCGTCATAGGTGACTAACAGCACGCTGTCGTTCCAGTGGGGCGAATTCCTGATGGTTTCGTAGACTCTTTTGATGAGCTTTTCCCCACGGGTAACGTCATCGAGGGGGTGTTGCGAATTCCCACACGTGTAATCACCTGGAGTCAAGGGAAGTACGTTCCCGTAGCTCGGTTCGATGAAAACGTAAGACGTCGAGAACCCCGGATCGTTTACGGTTTTTTCGAAGTGGTCAAGGCCTTTAAAGTGCCCTTCCAGTCTTGCTTCATGCATACCGTGGATAGCGAAGACCTGAGGCAACTCGTCACCCATGAACACAGTCCATTTCAGACCCTTGGCATCGAGACGGTCGTAGATCGTGCCGTTCTCAAAACTGTAACCATGGAGAAATGTGGCCGTCACATCCGAAAAACTCGACGGGCTGTCGTCAAGCCCACCGGATGAGGCAGCGTGTATAAAAAAGCGGTTAGGCCAGGTCGGTCCCGGCAGGGAAGCAAACCAGCGATCGCAAAGGGCGAATTCACGCGCCAGCGTCGTGAGAACCGGCACTTGCTCAGGGGAAAAGCATTTCATGATCTTGGCCGGGCTGGGTGCACCGCTGGCTCGATAACTCGCAATGAAGCCGCTATTGTTGATCGCAGGATACTTCTTTGTGGTGAGGTCAGGATAAGTGGCGTTCATTCCGCACAACTGCATGAGAGTATTTTTGAATTCGTGGCCAGGGTCGGGGTCGGGTGCGTTGATTTTTAAGTCTGCCGGAGGAGCGGCCAACACCTGATTGCCGGGGTCGGTCGGATCAACATTAAAGTGTGGGTTATTGACGAGATCGTCTGCCCGGGTGGGCTGGCCTGTCACCGCGTCAGTGCCTGATAGGCCGGCGAATCCCAGCATATGGTCGAAAGAGCGGTTTTCCAACATAAGTACAAAGACATGCTTGATTACCCCTGCGATCTGATTCTGTTGGCCGGCTGTTCCCATGACACCTCCTTGTTTGCAGAATACCGGATTGCTTGTGATCCAACGTATAGACGTACGCGAACATAAGCCATATCGGATTTGCTCTGATTTTAATCTAGGCATTTATTCTGTAAATGTAAGTGGTACCACCGCTGGTATGATTCACGCCTCATCGACTCGACCGACCACCTCGTATTTCTTCGATTAGTGTCCAAATGTGGGGATAAGCAGGACGGCTTGTTGTTTTTTATTAAGAACACTAATAAACTTGACAGGCCTCAAATAGCTGCTTACATTGGTGTATAGACTTAGGGCAGGCCAAGCCAGAGTTGCCGCACTGAACTGGCACGAGACCTGCTTGGGCAAAACGCTGCGCCCGCCACTTGTTGATTGCAGGGTGTGAGAACTAGAGCAAACCACATACAGGAGTTATATGTCAGCTACAACGGCCCCTACGTCTCACCCAGTGCAGCAGCCCCTCAGTGATTTGAGTAGCCGACCTCGCCGCTACACTCTTTGCGTTACACTTGGATGCAATCTTGCCTGCACCTATTGTTACATTGGCAAGAACCGCGCAACAATGTCGTTGGCGACTGCCAAGCTATCGGTCGATTTTATTTTTCATCACGCCCCTCCCGGCAGCAACATCGAAATCGGCTTTTTTGGCGGAGAGCCGCTTCTGGAATTCCCTCTTGTCCAAAACATCACCGACCTCGTTGAGAGCCACCCGTCATACGATCCGGCGCGGGTCAACCTTACGATCACCACCAACGGCACGATTTTCTCAGAAGCTATCGCAACTTTTTTAGAAGCCCATGCCTTCAAGGTTTGTGTGAGTTGCGACGGGCCGGCTCATGTGCAGAATCTCTTTCGGCGCACATCCGCGGGAAAAGATACCGCGCAGATGGTTGAAAACACATTGATGGCCGCCCAGCAAGCTTTGCCGAGGGTTTTAGTAAACGCCGTTTATCATCCGCGGACTTTTCGCTACTTGCCTGAGACACTGGACTATCTGTCAGGGTTAGGGCTGCGACAGATTTTCCTTAATCCTGATTACTCGGCAGGGTGGACCCAACTCGAAGCGGAAGAATTACCGGCGATCTATCGCGCTGTGGCGGACCGCTACATTGCCTGGTACCTCAATCACGACCCCCACTTTATTAGCTTGATCGACACAAAAATCGCGGTTCTCATTCGCGGGGGCTACCATCCGTTGGAGCGATGCCAGATGGGAACCGGGGAACTGGCCATTACACCTGACGGCAGTCTGTATCCGTGCGAGCGGCTGATTGGATCTGGAACCGATGGACAGTATCGTATCGGTTCCGTTGAACATGGCCTGGATCTGTCCCGTCTTGCCTGCCGGTGCGCTCCCGGCGGCCCGCTTAACCCTGAATGCAACGACTGCTCGATCAAGGATTGCTGCATGAACTGGTGCGGCTGTTCGAACGCTTTCATGACCGGCTATTACAACCGTGTGGGACCATTTCTCTGCGCGTCGGAACGCGCCGCGATTCAAACCGCCCTGGATGTCTTCTCAACGCTGGAGCGTCAGCTCGGTCCCGTGTTCCTCCACCATTTGGCTGGCGCACCGCAGTGGAACAGCAGACTGGAACGCAAAGAAGAAGTGCTATGAAGAGTACCCGATCCCCGCCACCCGGCGCAGCAACGCGGCACTTCGGTAACACAACCGCTCACTGAAACTAAGGACAAAAGGAGACAAGACTATGGCTAGCCAAAGCAGTGAATTCTGGACCAGCCCCATTGGGGGGAATTGGGCCTACTGGGTCAAAGCGGCAAAATCGATCGGTGAGTTCGTCCGGGGCAACAAACTCGCTCCAGTCGTGATTGCGCCGGTTTTCGCCGAGGCGGCACCAGCCGCGAAACGCGTAATTGATCTCGGCATTCGCGGCGGTATAAGGGCTGCCCATCTGCACTTCGACGACAAAATCTACATGCTGGATGCCGAGCAATGGACTAAATTCTCGGGGAGCATCATTGCGGACAGCACGGCCAAGCTGGCGAACGTCAAGAAAGTCAGTTTTGAACAAGCCGTGTTACTGGGGAGCGTAGCTCAAACACTGGGTTAAATTTGAGCCCCAAGTTGCCGGTGATCTTCCCCACAATTCACCGGAGGCGTTCCTAAGCCCGCGCGGGCTTAGGAACGCATGACTGCTACGGGATAGGGAAGATCGGCGCCCTCACCATCCTCTATGAGATAGAGAACATAAAGAGGTTCCCCCGGGTCCAGGACTTCGTCTCCTATGCCCGGTTGGTAAAATGCGAGAAGACATCCGCCGGGAAGAGCTACGGTACCGGCGGGAATAAGATCGGCAACGCTCATCTGAAGTGGGCCTTCTCGGAAGCGGCGGTACTCTTCCTCAAGGGGAATGATCCGGCGAAGAAATGGTTTGAGCGGCTTAGCAGGAAACACGGCAAAGGGAAAGCACTCTCCATCCTTGCGCATAAGCTGGGAAGAGCAGTCTACTTCATGCTGAAAAACAAGGAGGCATTCAACCAGGAGAAGTTCTTGAGATAACCGGAGGGGAGTGGATCAGCCTGAGGTCTAACTGGAACACCTACGGGTACGAGCACGAACCGTCATCTCTTTAAGGGACAAGAGCACCCTTGTGCGATAAGCACGAAAGAGATGCTATGACGACGAGACTCTGTAGCCTGCCTGATTCGATTGGCGATCCGCTTCCGCTCCAACAATAGACTTGTTGCAGGGGTTCTGCCCCTCACCCGAGCCTGGCACTAACTGGGGATCATACCCCGTCACTTCGATGAGGACGGTACGAGGGTAACGATATAGTTTCTAGGTCGCAAGGAACTGTTCCTTGCAGTCCCGCTTTAGACGGGATGAACCTCGATAAGCGTTTGGCACAGAATCTTTATGCCGATGCAAGAAATGAAGCCGGAGCCGTTGGCAACAAGTCAGATGGTCAGTTGTATGGAAGGGCGAAAGGAACATCTTTTTCGTTCGGGGGGAGATTTATCTATTGACAAGGAGAGGCCTTATAAGGGTTATACCCCCGGCAAGTACCTGTCTATATCGAGTGCTCCGTGAAAAATTCCCAAGATGTCTATAATATTCTTTTCCTTCCGCTGCAAGTACGCTATGCGGTAGTGACCATACAACAAGATTCTTATTTCTCCCTCAGTTTCAACACGATGTATGTAGCCTATTTCGGGGAATTGGCGGAGTATTTGCGCTTTGTTGTAGATGCCTTCTACAACCCTGATCGCGGCATTTGGGTTATCGGCCGCGATATAGTCGTGAATATCCTGGAGCCAAGTTTCAGCCTCGGATGTCCACCTTATTTCTGCCACGATTTGATCCGGTGCCTTATCGTTTCGTCCGATACAACACGTTCATTTCTGGCGTCATCAAGGCCCTTCTCAACCATACGTTCGAATGCAAGTTCGCGGATAATCTCCTCGTAGGACGCGTCGTCGGGTTGAGCCTCAATAATCTCTTTCATCTTTTGCTTAACCATGGCCATAGTAACCTACCTCCTATACGGGACACAACATCAAGACTATTATAGCAAAAATGGCTAAGTATTTGAATCATCTTGTTTTTATCGAGGTATAACACCTGAGCTAAGGCGCGCGGGTTACCGCGTCGCCTTCAGCTCATTGTTAGGCAGTCTATACTCAACATTTGTCGCGTGCTTGCCAAACCCACGAAACTGCAACGTACAGACTGTCCCGTCCCCTTCACAAAGTTTGAGTAGCAGAATCGATAGTAATGGCCAAGGTGGCTCGCAGCCAACTGAACTTTGCCTTCATGAAGTCAAAATCAGGTCCGGACGTAATAAAGGCTGCCTTTCCCTTGATCAGGTAGCCGGTACCAGCCCCACGCAAGCCCTGAACCTTGCTGCTTCCCAGCGTAATCAGCACATTGGGGTTGAAGGCAATGTTA
>JADGQN010000045.1 GCA_017881765.1 Syntrophobacterales bacterium
GCGGGGGGCTGGGATTTTCTGATGAGTCATGGAGTCCTTCCGCGATACAATTTGTGGACCACAGAAGCAGGCTCTGCGTTCGCTGATCAGGAATCGCCTCCTCTCGAATACTTCATCGAGATACAGAAGGCATATGCGGAACTACGGTGGAAGCATAAGTTCGACCCGCCTTTCCCGGCCACCCACAGCCGTTACCAGTATTCACTCAACTGCCTCCATGACTTCGAGTACTATCATGGGACAGGCACCATGTCGAAACAGAACCTGGACGCCAGGCTTGGAGTGAGTGCGGGCGAAAAGGGTGGGTGTGAAGACGAGGAAGGCTATACCCTATCGTGGAGGTAAGGCGTGGAGACTGAACTGAGGCTTGCGCGGTACGCGACAGACACAGCATACGAAGACTTGCCCGAGAAGCCGATCGCGATTGCAAAAGAGGTCATACTGGCGGTGTTGGGAACCACCATAGCGGGCGCTGACGCCGAGGGTTGTGAGGCGCTCGTGCGCCAGGTCCGGCAGTGGGGTGGAAGGAAAGAAGCAACTATTCTCATGCATGGGGGTAAGGTGCCGGCTTATAATGCGGCCCTTGTAAATAGCGCCATGGCTCGTGCCCTCGATTTCTGCGATGGCATGGTGCCGGGGATGCACGTCGGTTCCTCCTCTATTCCCACCGCCCTGGCTGCAGCGGAACTGGCAGGGGGCTGCAACGGCAAGGAGTTTCTTACCGCCCTTGTCGTGGGCACGGAGATAGCATCGAGGCTGAATGCTGTTTCCGTTTACGACGGTTTTGACCCGACGGGTGTCTGCACTATCTTTGGTGCCGCTGCTATCGCGGGCAGGATACTCCATCTCGACACAAAACAGATGGTGGACGCCCTGGCCCTGGCTTTCAATAAGGCCGGTGGGAGCATGCAGAGTAATATAGACGGCTCCCTCGCGGTCAGGGTGATCCAGGGGTTTGTTTCTCAATCAGGGATCATTTCCGCTCAGCTCGCGCAGGACGGCATCACCGGCCCCAAAAATTTTCTGGAAGGCATTTACGGTTACTTTCACCTTTATGCAAAAGACAAGTACGACACACAAACGGTCACAGGAGCACTGGGGGAGCGGTTTGAGATGGAGAAGACCCTATTCAAGCGGTATCCCAGCTGCGGCGGAACGCTCGCGCCAACCGATGCTGTTCTTACTTTGGTTAACGAGAAGAAGTTTGCAGCGGACCAGATTGCAAGGATTGATGTCAAGGTTTCACCTCATGTCCATAAGCTGGTGGGCGGGCTCTTTGAGGTTGGAGAAAATCCCAAAGTGAACGCCCAGTTTAATATCCAGTATTGCGTGGCAAATGCCCTGCTGAGAAAAAGTTCCAGGTTGCGCCATTTCGACGAAGCCGACATCAGGGATCCAAGGATCACGGAACTGGTCAAGGTTATCCATGTCACTCCCGAGCCAAGCCTCGATGATCCCGCGAGTGCTAAGTTCTCTATTGCCGCTCACGTGAAGGTGACTACAAAGGGAGGCGATGTTTACGACACCAAATCGGCTGATATACCCCGGGGTCATCCGGGCAATCCTTTGACCCGGGAAGAACACCTGGAGCGCTTCCGCGATTGTCTCGACTATGCGGATCACCCCCCGGCAGCGAAGAGTATAGAAAAACTGCTCTCGATGGTGAATCGGCTCGAGGAAGTTGAAGATGTACGCAGTCTCATACCTTTGCTCCTCGTGAAGCGGAGACGGAGGTGAGTCAGAGGAGAAATTCCAAATCTCAAGTCCTGATGTTCAAACAATATTCAATGACTGAATCACCCAAGCAGGGACGGTTCCCTGGGGTTCCCATTTGGCGTTTGAACATTTGACATTGTTTGGGATTTGGTGCATAGAATTTGGGAATCTACGCCCGGAGCATAGGGCAGGTGCCGCGTGGGGCGGTAACCGAAATCAAAAGGAGGGAAAAGTTATGAGAAAAATGGCCGCACTAATTGCAGCAGTCGCGTTCCTGACAGCAGTGCCTTTTCTCGGTGTCAGCAAGGGAGCCCCTATCGAACTGAAGATCTCGCATCACGGTGCATCCGTGAGCAAGAACCAGGAAATCATGAAGGCCGGGGCGGATTGGATAGAAAAGCGGTTCGGAGATAGAATCAAGGTTACAATCTATCCTTCTCAGACTTTATTGAATGCGGCAAACGCATTCGATGGGACGGCAAACGGCATCGCCGACATCTCCCTTGTCATTCCCGGCTGGACCCAGGGTCGGTTTCCCAAGAGTGAGGTTCTGGACCTTCCTCCGGCTATCCCTTCCGCCGTGGACGCCACCAATGTCTATTATGAGTTCTACAAAAAATTTCTTACGGACGAATGGAAGGCAGTCAAGGTTCTCGGGGTCCACGTTCAGGTGCCGCAGAGCATCCACACCAAGAGGAAGCCGATAAGGACCTTACAGGATATGAAAGGAGAAAAGTTCAGGATCTACGGCATTGGCAAGGATATCATGAACGCATTCGGCGGCATTCCTGTAGCCATGCCCATGCCTGAGGCCTACGAAGCGATACGGCAGGGGATAGTCTCGGGCATCATGGTCCCCTTCGCGGAAATGAAGTCGTATCGCCTGATAGATGTCTGCTTTTATCATACACAGGCAGACATCATGGCCTCACCGTTCTTCATCGTGATGAACCTGAAAAAATATAATGCGCTCCCCGCGGATATAAAGAAGGCCTTTGACGAAGAGCTCCCCCCTTACTGGAACAGCGAGGCGGGTAAGATATGGAACCGCGAAGAACAGACAGGCATAGAGGAGGTAAAGAAAACGGCAGGACATGAGTTTATCACCCTCTCGGCAGCCGACCGGAAATTATGGAACGAAAGAGCAAAAACGATAAACGGCCCATGGGCGCAAGCCTTGGAGGCCAAAGGTCTGCCCGGTAAGATGCTCATCGCGGAAAAATATAAGGCTATCGAGAAATACCTCAGGTAACGATCAGCTCTCCTTACGCGCTAGGACACAGGATACCCGCGCAGCAGGTGTCCCGGAAATAGGAAAGGAGCGACATATGAATAGAATCTTCGCCGCGACAAAGACGTTGAGCCAATACATGTACTGGATTTCCGGTGTGGCCCTTGCGTGCCTCATGCTTCTCACGGTGTCGGACGTCGTCTTGAGGATCTTTAACAGGCCGATTACGGGTGTCTATGACTTGACCATGATGCTGGGAGGCGTGATCATCGGCCTTGCAATACCGTTATCGACGTGGAAAGGCTCGCATGTCTACATGGGATTTTTCATAGAAGCAGTCCCGCCCAACTGGAGGAAAGCCGTGTTGCCCGTCACACATGGCCTGGGGATATTTCTTTTTCTTCTGCTCGGCTGGAGACTCATGATGTACGGGATCAGGCTATATCAGCAGGGCGAGGTCTCTTTAACCATACACATACCTCTCTATCCGGTGGTATTCAGCGTCGGGATATCCTGCTTACTAAGTTCCCTGGTTGTTTTGGAACAGTTGCTGGCTGTTTTTGGCAAGGAGGAAAAAGCATGAGTCTCGGGATCATCGCCCTCATAGCCGTCATACTATTGTTTGTGTTATTCACGATAGGTGTGCCGGTCGGATTCTCCATGGCCATAATCGGTTTCTTCGGGTTTGCGTACGTCGTGGATCTCTCAGCCGCTTTGAACCTTGTGGGGATAGATATTTACAACACCTTTGCCAACTACGGTTTCACGGTAGTGCCTCTCTTTATTCTCATGGGGCAGATAGGCGCGAACGCGGGCATTGCGAAGCGGCTTTATGACACTTCGTACAAATTCATGGGGCACATACCGGGCGGTCTCGCCTTAGCCACCGTATTCGGATCGGTATTATTCAAGGCGGTCTGCGGCTCCACCCCCGCCACGTCCGCCACGTTCGCCACGGTAGCCATTCCCGAGATGGACAGGTACCATTACGACAGAAGGCTTTCCTGCGGGACCGTTGCCACGGTAGGAACTCTCGGAAATCTGCTGCCGCCAAGCGTAGCTATGATTATCTACGGGATCATCACCGAACAATCTATCGGGAGACTATTTCTGGCAGGTGTGATCCCCGGTTTACTTGTTGCTCTCTCTTTTTTCTTAACCATACTCGCTTGGTGCAGGATAAGCCCTGCGATAGGCCCTAAAGGGGAGCGCTCTGACTGGAAAGCGAGACTTAGTTCGCTCCCCTCAATACTCCCGATCCTCATAATTTTTGTACTCGTGGTGGGTACGTTGATGGCAGGCTATTTTACGCCGACCGAGGCAGGAAGCGTTGGCACGTTTGCGGTGCTCGTGTTTTCACTGATCAAGAGAGATATTAACTTCAAGGGGTTTGTTAAATCGATCTTATCGTCTCTCGATGCCGCCTGTATGATACTGGTGCTGATTGCCGGTGCAACGGTCCTTGGTCATTTTTTTGCGGTCACAAAGATCCCCTTCTTTGTTGCCGGCTGGCTGGGCAATCTTCCTCTGTCCAAAGAGCTGATCATGGTCATTATCATGCTGGTATATCTGATCGGCGGTTCATTCATCGACGATATAGCGTTTGTCATCCTGATCACGCCAATCCTTCTGCCCGTGGTCACTAAACTTGGCTTTGACCCCATCTGGTACGGGGTCATGGTGATGGTTACGCTGATGATAGGTGTCGTCATTCCTCCGGTCGCAATAAACGTGTTCATAGTCTCGTCAATAGTAAAGGTGCCCCAAGGGACGGTATACGCCGGGGTCTATCCTTACCTTATTGGGTTATCCATCTGTGCGGTTATCCTACTCTTCTTTCCCCAGATCTCGCTCTGGCTCCCAAATCTACTGATGAAGTAACAGGAGAAGTTACATGCCCTTTGATTCCTTGCGAGCGTTCCTGACGAGACTGGAGGCTGAGGGACAGCTCGTGCGCATCAAGGAGAAGGTCAAACCAGAGCCTGATATCCGCGCCGCCGCCTGCGCCGCGGCCAAGCTACAGGGAGGCCCTGCCCTGCTCTTTGAAAGAATTGAAGGTTATGGCGACAGGCAGGTCGCCATGAATGTCCACGGCTCTTTCTTAAACCACGCAATCATGCTCGATCTGCCGAAGGAGACCGGCCTCAAGGCCCAGTTCCATGAATTAGTCCGCCGTTTCGGAAGGTACCCGATTCCGGCTGAGCGGGTCAATGACGCGCCGCTCAAGGAGGTCATTCTCGACAAGAGCCCCAGCGTCTATAAGGAACTCCCCCTCTTCCGGGTCAACCCCATGGATGGCGGGTTCTATCTTTCCAAGGCGTGCGTGGTCTCCCGCGACCCGGAAACAGGCGCAAACCAGAACGTGGGCATGTACCGGATGCAGGTGAAGGACCATGACCGGATCGGCATTCAGGCCGCCGCGCAGCACGACATCGCCGTACATCTGCGCAAGGCCGAAGAGTTGAACGTGCCGCTGCGCGTGGCCATAGCCATTTCGAATGACCCGGTGACAAGTCTCGTGGCCGCAACCCCTCTTCGCCACGACGAGGACGAGTACGCTATGATGGGCGCTATACGGGGCGAACCCACGAAGGTCATCTCCTCCGAGCGAGGCAACCTTGACGTGCCGGCAGGGGCCGAAGTGATCATCGAGGGCGAGATCATTCCTCGCCAACGCTTTGTCGAAGGGCCTTTCGCCGAGTTCACCGGCTATTATTCGTCGAGCATGATCCAGGCAGAGGTGAAGGTGGACCTGATCACGCGCCGGCGCGATCCCATCATCTTTGAGAACCTCTATAGCGGGCTCCCGTGGACCGAGATCGATTACCTGCAGGCCTTGAACACGTGCGTTGCCCCTTTCAGGCAGATGAAAGAGGAGTTTCCCGAACTGGAGGCCATCAACGCCATGTACAGCCATGGCTACGGCACGATCATCTCATCGAAGATGCGCTTCGGGGGTTTTGGTAAGACCCTGGCCCTGCGCCTTCTCACCACGCCCCATGGGATCGTCTATCCGAAGTTTATCATCGTGGTTGATGATGATATCGACCCGTTCGACCTTCAGCAGGTGATGTGGGCAATCTCGGTCCGATTCCGGCCGGAGCGGGATCTGGTGCTCATCCCCAATGCCCCCGGTTCGACGGTTGATCCTGCTCATCTGGTGCGGGGAATAACGACCAAGATGATCATCGATGCAACACGGCCTGCGTTCCCGGACATCCCACTCGCGGATGCCTCTATCGTGGACGTGCCCCCGGAGACGCCATTCTGGATGGAAGAAATCCTGAAAAGGAAGAAAGAGTCGTAATCTTCACTGCATATCGGACGCTCGCATGGTATGCGGATGAGACGTTCGAGGCTAACTGATACCAAGTTACATTCAAAAATAGAGCGAGGCGCTCAAGTCGTGGCGAACGGAGGCGTACTCAAGTACGTCGGAGTGAGACAGGGCGCAGGCAACGAAGCTATATGAATGAAGGCAACTTGGTATGAAACATTTGCTTTTCAATTGCTCCTGAACCGTGCAATAATACCAATGGTAATCGCTGACAATTTACGCTTTTTTGGGGAAATATAGTTGTTCGTAAGGATATAGATAAAAATAAAGAAAGGAGCTAATAACCATGCCGGAAGTTGATGAATCAGAAAAGGAGAAACAGTTCTATACGGATATTCCTGCCAAGTGCGAAGCCTTCTTCCTCAAAGGTTGCAACTCCGTCGACTGGGGAATGAAGAATCGTCTGTCAAGAATATTCGATCCCAAATCAGGCAAGACCGTTATGCTGGCCATTGACCATGGATATTTTCAGGGTCCGACTACAGGCCTGGAGCGCGTGGATGTCACTATCCTGCCGCTTTTACCCTATGCGGATACCTTGATGCTCACCCGGGGCATCCTGCGGACAATTATACCTCCCACGTTCGACAAGGGAATAGTGTTGAGGGCCAGCGGGGGACCCAGTATTTTAAGCGACCTCTCAAACGAGCAGATTGCCATAGATATAGATGAGGCCATTCGTTTGAACGTGGCGGCGATGGCTGTTCAGGTCTTTATCGGCGGCAAAATGGAAACGCAATCGGTACACAACATGACTCGTCTTGTAGATTTGGGCAACCGCTATGGGATTCCCACCCTGGGCGTCACGGCGGTTGGCAAGGATATGGCCCGGGATGCCAAATACATGCGCTTGGCTGCGCGAATCATTGCTGAGCTCGGTGTGACGTACGTAAAAACCTATTATGTGCCAAAAGGATTTGACACGGTAGCGGCCTCCTGTCCGGTACCAATCGTTATTGCAGGTGGCAAAAAGCTACCCGAGCTTGATGCGCTGACCATGGCTTACAATGCTATCCAGGAAGGAGCGGCCGGGGTAGATATGGGTCGCAATATTTTTCAATCTGAATCGCCCGTTGCCATGATTAAGGCAATAAGAAAGGTTGTCCACGAAGGAGAAAAGCCGAAAGCAGCTTATGACTTCTTTATGACGGAGAAGCATGAGGCCAAGCGAGGAAAGCGAGGATAGATTTCAACATCCGCGGTGTTTCCCGGTGGGTGTTGAAATCTATCTAGCGAGCACCGTGAGCGAGAGGGGAAGGCTCCGCCAGCTTTGCTGGTGGAGGGGGCGACGCGAGCCCCAGGGATAGTGTTAGTATGCGCGTGGGAATGTATTATAGCAATAGCAGGGTCGACGTAGAGGAACTGCCGGTTCCGAAGGTTGGCAAAAGGGATATCCTCGTTAAAGTCATGGCAAGCGGTATATGTGGCAGCGATGTTCTGGAATGGTACCGCATCAAGAAAGCACCTCTGGTTCTCGGCCATGAACTGACCGGCGAGGTAGTCGAGGTTGGAGAAGAGATTACAAAATTTAAGAAACGCGACAGGGTGTTCACAACACACCATGTTCCTTGCGACCAATGCCACTGGTGCCTGGGTGGCCATCAAACTGCGTGCACGGTTTTCCAGACAGAAACTAATTTTGCCCCGGGTGGATTCTCAGAATACTTAAGGGTCTCCGGGAAAAGTATTGATACCGGCACTTTTCTTTTGCCTGACGAAATGTCCTACGAGCAAGGTTCGTTTATCGAGCCGTTAGGGACTGTGGTCAGGGGGCTGAGAGCTGTTGCTCTGAAACCCGGCGACAGCCTGTTGGTTCTTGGTTGCGGAGTTGCAGGCATGCTTATGATCAAGCTGGCTCGCGCTCTGGGCGCCGGGAGGATTCTCGCAACCGACATCGACGATTACCGGTTGGAGGCGGCAAGAAGATTCGGTGCAGAAAAGGCCGTGCGAGCCGATGGAGATATACCAAGTTCGATAAAAGAGATAAACAACGGTCGTCTGGCTGACAAGGTGATAGTTTGCGCGGGAGTATTGTCTGCCGCGCGGCAGGCCCTGGAATCGGTTGACCGGGGCGGAACTATTCTATTCTTTGCGGTGCCGAATCCCGGGGAGACGGTCAATATAGATTTTAATCCTTTTTGGAGAAATGATATAAGCCTCAAGACCTGTTATGGAGCTGCTCCGCTTGATAATAGGCAGGCCATGGAGCTCATCAGAGCCGGAAATGTTGATGTGAGAGATCTGATTACACACAGATATAGTTTGGAAGAGATTTCAAAAGGATTTAAGGCAGCCAGTGAGGGAAAAGACTGCTTGAAGGTTATCATAAAGCCGCACAAAGAATAATAGGTCTCAACACCAGTGGCGTGCTTCCAATACGCATTATCAGTTGCCGAAAAGCGACCGCAGTATTTCAAACTCGAAGGTGGGGCAGTCCCGCTGGAGCCTGACGTAAGAAAGTATTTTCCTCATTCGGAGTCCGTCAATAAAGCCCTAAGGTCGTTGATTGAGATTATTCCATCAACGAGGCGTGTGTCAGGTCATAAGAAATGACGGTAAGGAGATCTCCCCTTAAGTCAGGAGGCTTCAATCTTTGGCGTGCAGGCCCGAAGACGGATCCTCAAGCAAGGTGATCCCTAACCACTTAACAAAAATGCATATCTCCTGTTTTGGATTGCATCGCAAAGAAACTATAGCCGCTAGAGGCTGCGGTAACGGTTCCAGCAGATCTTCTTCGAAAGCAAGCCTCCCTTTCGACTCGATCTCATCCAAATCTTCCTTCCTACTAGCCCATTTGTCTGGGGCTCGAAAAGATGCAATAGTACGAGCGGAAATCGCGCTCTTCGTCCAGTATATCTTCATTTTCCTTTGTCTCCTGGCACATTCACTTCAGGTGAAAGAGTCAGCTGAGGTGGTAGCTTTTGTGCACCCAGGATGGACACCAGTTTGTCCAGGCCGGCTTCAATGTTGTACAGCTCCTTAGAGGTCAGAGTTTCAAGGCCGTTAACCAGGAGGCCGGAAGCTACTTCCGGTGCCCTGACAAGAAGCTCTTTTCCGACACTTGTCAGTTGAACTTTTACAACCCGTCTATCATCGTCAGAGCGATTCCTTTGGACGAGCCCCCGCGATGCAAGCCGATCAAGTATGCCAACTACCGTAGATGGATTAAGGTACATGCGGGCAGCGAGGTCGGATACCCTTACCGGGGACAAGTCGCCGATAAGCTTGATTGCCCAGAGCTGAGGTCCCGTGATGCCGGTTTCTCGCTCAGCTTTTTTTGACTTATCGTTTACTACCTGGAAGACTCTCCGGATATTATCCATGATTTCTGAAATTATCGCAGCCTTAGTGGTCATGCGCATTCCCCTCCAGGTTCAGTCAATACTGCGACTGAACTTAATCATTGCAGTACAAATAATTTGTGTTGAAATTAGTTTTATATGTTAGTATCTTTATCGATAATACTCAATAGAAAGAAGGAGGAATGAATTGATGGAACGTTTCAGGTATTCAGTATCGTTGATGATTGTCCTTGCATTGGCCTTTGTGTTCGTCGGTTGCGCAACGCCTCCCGATGCGGAGAAGTCAGGTGCCCAGGCCGCAATGGATGCCGCTGTGTCTGCTGGCGCTGACAAGTATGCTGCCGCCGATTTCGGCGCAGCCAAGAGTCTCTGGGACACATCAGAATCTCAAATGAAGGACAAGAAGTACAAGGAAGCCAAGCAGGGCTACATCGATGCCAAGGCCGCCCTCGAGAAGGCCACAAGCGGCGCCCAAGCCGGCAAAAAGGCTATGGCCGATGAGGCCAATGCTGCCGTAGCCAGTCTTGAGGATGGCTGGAAGAATCTTGAAGCCACTGCCAAGACGGTGGAGAAGAAGATGAAGGAGAAGAAAGCCGACTGGGACGAGGACGCCAAAGCCTTTGCGGAAAGCCTGAAAGCAACCAAAGACATGATCGCGGCCGATCCGGCCGGTGCCAAGGCGAAAGCCGGTGAGCTTAAGGCCATTCTCGACAAGTGGGACGCCACGTTTAAGGAACTGGCTGCCGCCCCTGCAAAGACCGAAGCACCAAAAAAGAAGTAAAGCCCGCGAAGAGGTATAAGAAGTAACTTTTCCGTTTCCTGGCGAGTCATCGGCAAAAGGCGTTCCGTCTATAATGATGGAACGCCTTAAGAATATGGAGCGCCCACCGGCCTGGCGGATGTCAGCGGTGCTACTATTCTCATTTATTGTAGTCCGTCCCTCGGCAGGACAAATTGGGACAACGGTTGACTTCCTTGCCGAATATGGGTATATTGGGTCAACAACACTTTTATGCAGAGGAATTGTGCCGTTATCGTCTGATAGTTCTTGAATAAGCCAATGAATCAATAGCAGGTCTTAAGAACAATCAGTTTTACCTCTGTTCAAAAATAAGATTGACGTGTGACGTTAGGGATCGCGCAATGATAAGGGGGCTATTGTCTCGCTATGATGCTTGATGTAAAAGAGGTTGCAAAGTTGTTGACGGTCTCTGAAAAAACGGTCTACAGATGGATTGCAAAAAACGAGATTCCGGCGTATAAGATCGGCGAAAGTTACCGGTTCAACAGGGTGGAACTACTGGAATGGGCGACGGCCAATAAAATCAAGGTATCCTATCAGATATTCGACGAGACCTTAGAGACGGGTGGTTCAATGCCTTCGTTGACGAAGGCGATCAATGCGGGCGGCATTCATTACCGGGTTCCGGGAACCGACAAGGAAAGCGTGCTCCGATCTATCGTCGACATCATACACCTGCCCGATGACATAGATAAGGATTTTCTGCTCGGGGCATTGCTGGCCCGGGAAAATCTCGGAACAACGGCACTCGGCGACGGCATAGCGATTCCTCATGTACGAAATCCTATTATTTTTCATGTCAACAAGCCTGTGCTTGCCCTCTGTTTTCTGGAGCAGGCCATTGACTTCAACGCCCTTGACGGCAAGCCCGTTGACACCGTCTTCACCATCGTCACCCATACGGTCCGCTCGCACCTTCATATCCTGTCACGGTTAAGCTACGCATTGCATCAGCCCCATATCCGCCGCATCATTAACAGCTCGTCGAGCCGTCAGGACATCCTGGACACGCTCGCCGCTTTCGAGAAGACGCTGACATCAAAACCGGTTGAGGATTGAGTCTCCTGTGCTGATGCCCTACATCGTATACGCTGTTGTCGTTGTACTGGCCGGGGTAATAGGTCTTGGTTTCCGCGGTGAGAACCGTGCGCAAAAGTACCTGCCCGCGGCCGTTATCTCTCTGTGCAGTTTTCTTACGCTTATCTACCTGTTGTGGACTTTCCGGTGGATAGAGCCGGATACCGTAGTAAGGCTGATCAACTGGCAGTTGCCTTTCGCGGGCATGGTCGCCGGCATTGATCCGTTAAGTGCATTTTTCTTGATTCCCCTCCTGATTCTTGCCGCATGCTGCTCCTTATATGGCCCGCGGTATTTCAGCGGCCACCCTGCCGGCAGGTCCCACTGGTTCTTTTTCGGCCTTCTCCTTTCCGGGATGGTCATGGTGCTTTTGGCAAGAAACGGGGTTCTCTTCATACTTGCATGGGAGATCATGTCCCTCTCGTCTTTTTTTCTTGTCATAACCGATAAGAAAAACCCCCCAGCAATGCGTGCCGGGTGGATCTACTTCGTCACCGCGCACATAGGGACGGCTTTTCTTTTGGCTTTGTTCTTCCTGTTCGCCGCTTTAAGCGGTTCATTCGATTTTGTCGCCTGGAAGGGCGCGCAGTACGGCGGCGGTACGGCCGACGTGCTATTCATCTTCGCCCTCGTCGCCTTCGGCCTCAAGGCAGGCTTTATTCCTTTCCATGTCTGGCTGCCCTTGGCTCATCCTTCCGCCCCGAGCCATGTCTCGGCACTTATGTCGGGGATAATGATTAAAATGGGCATTTACGGCCTTTTGCGTATTTTGACATTTATAGTACCCTACCACGCTTGGTGGGGAGCTTTGCTGATCGCCCTTGGCGGCGTCTCAGGGGTGCTGGGGGTGCTCTTCGCAATCGGTCAGCATGATATTAAGAGACTGCTTGCCTATCACAGCGTTGAAAATATCGGAATAATTCTTTTGGGAATAGGCATCGGCATAACCGGCGCGGCATATGGCTCCAACGTGATCGCTCTTTTCGGCTTCGCGGGAGGATTATTGCACGTTCTCAATCACGCCCTTTTCAAGGGCTTGCTCTTTCTCGGTGCCGGGGCGGTGATCCGTCAAACAGGGTCGGGTGAGATCGATAATCTCGGGGGCTTGATCAAGACCATGCCTAGAACCGCCCTCTTCTTCCTCGTCGGGTCTGTCGCAATCTGCGGCCTACCGTTCTTCAATGGATTTATCAGTGAGTTGCTTATTTATGCAGCGGGAATAACCGGCGCGGTGCATGCCTCAAGTCCTGCACTCTCGATTGCGGGCGTTGCCGGGATTGTCTCCCTTGCGCTCATTGGAGGTCTCGCCGCAGCCTGTTTTACCAAGGTCTTCGGTATTGTTTTTCTCGGCGAGCCGCGCACGAAAACGATAGGCGCGCCGGGCGATGTTCCCGCCCCGATGGTGTGGGCAATGGCGTTGCTTGCCGCTTTCTGCATCATTATTGGAATGGGCAGCCCTTTCATTCTGCCGTTTTTGATACGGCCCGCCCTTGTTCTTGCGGGACCGGCAGCCGAGGCAGTTACAGACTCCATTACCTCACTGACGATGACCGTGAGCGTTATGCTCTGCTCATTCGTAATCACTGCTGCACTTGTCGCGGGCTTGGTAAAGGTATTCTTGCGGAAAGGACGGACTGTGACCAGGGCGGCAACCTGGGATTGCGGTTACAGCCGGCCTGAACCTTCGATGCAATATACCGCTTCTTCATTTGCCGCCCCTATAGTAGACCACTTCAAGATCCCTCTGGCAGCACACAAGAAAATCCTGTCCGACGGGAAGTTGTTTCCGGGAATTGCGTGGTCCTTTCATTCGGAGGCAGAGGACTGGTTTCTGACCAGATTATACTCGCCGGCGCTGGAACTCTTTGACCGTCTCTTCGCATCGCTTCGATGGTTCCAAAACGGCAAGGCAGGACAGTACGTTCTTTATATCGCAATAACGCTGTTCTGCTTGATTGTATGGAAATTTTTCTTATGAACGCACTGACGTTTCTTGTTTCCCCGATGGTTGCATTGATGCTCTCCCCGCTTATGGCCGGGGTTATCAACCGCACCAAATCGGTATTAGCCGGGCGGCGGGGCCCGTCCCTCTTGCAACCGTACTTCGACCTTTTCGGTCTATTTCGCAAAGGCATCGTTTACAGCACGACCACATCGTGGGTGTTCAGGGTCGCTCCCATGATCATATTTTCCACCACCCTTGCAGCGACCTGTTTCGTTCCCTTCCTGCCGACCGGCCGGCAATGGTCTTTTACAGGCGACGCGGCAATGTTGCTCTATCTTCTGGGTCTCGCACGGTTTTTCCTCATTCTTTCCGCCCTTGATACAGGATCGGCCTTTGAAGGCATGGGCGCGAGCCGCGAGGCATTTTTCTCCGCCCTTGCGGAGCCCGTTATGTTTGTCTGTCTCCTCAACGTGATGCGGGCAAACGGCGCAGGCACTATTGCGGCTGCCCTTTCCGCGCCTATCGTATCCGATTCGATTGCCGTGCTGCTTACGGCGATCCCGCTGTTTATCATAGTGCTTGCCGAAAATGCGCGCATACCCTTCGACGACCCGAATACGCATCTTGAGCTTACAATGATCCACGAAGTGATGATCCTTGACAACAGCGGGCCCGACCTTGCCTTGCTCGAATATGCGGCGTCAGTCAAGCTGTGGCTGTTTTCATTGATTTTGGCGAGGATTCTTCTCCCTGCGTCGGGTCTTATCGCACAGACGGCCGCTCTCCTCATACTGATGGCCCTGATCGCCATCGCCATAGGGCTCGTTGAATCGTTCACGGCGCGGGTGCGTTTAATCAAAGTGCCCCAGCTCTTGATCGGCGCGGGCGGGGTGGCCCTGCTCGGTTTCTTCATAAGCGTATCGGGCATTCTATCATCGGTGAAAGGGATATGAACTTCGATTTTCTTGTATGGCTCTCTTTGGCAATTGTCGTCTGCAATCTCTATATGCTGGCCGCGAGCAGACTGACGACGATGATACGGGGCGTGGCCATTCAGGGCTTTCTGCTCAGCATGCTCCCTCTGCTTCTGCCCAGTCCTGCCGACCCATTTCATACGACTCTGCTTGTTGTCCTGGGTATGGCAATAAAGGGTATTGTCATACCCAGGTATCTCTTCAGGGCCATACGGGATGTACGTGTGGTTCGCGAAGTCGACCCCTCTGTAGGATATTCGCTTTCAGCCGCCTACGGCTTTATCACCTCGGCCTTCGCGTTCTACATTCTCAGAAAGATCCCCTTTTCGTCGGTGGCGGTATCGCCTTTTCATGCATCGATTGCCATTGCGACCGCCTTCGTCGGCATTTTTCTGATTGTGGCGCGGCGCAATGTAGTAAGCCAGATAATCGGCTATCTCGTCTTTGAAAATTCGGCCTTTATCCTCGCCATCTCCATCGCCGCGTTCCAGCCGCTGCTCGTCGAGATGGGGGTATTGCTCGACATGCTCGTCGGCGTCTTCATTATGGTCATGGCGGTACACCATATCCACACACAACACAAAACCATCAGCATTCAGTCTCTGGAAAGGCTTACCCGGTAATGGCAATGGAAATAGTTATTCCGGCCATATTTGCTGTCTTTGCCGCGGGCGCGGCCGCATGCATTCCCCTGTCCAATGCCGGTCAGATTCTCAGGATCCCTGTTTACACGTCGCTCCTGGCGCTTATTCTCGCCGTTCCCGCGGCGATGCGGCTATCTGGAAGGGGGACCTTCTTTTTGTACGGACAAAATCTCGTCATCGACCACCTGACGATGTACCATATGTTTCTCGTTGATATCGTCTTTTTGATTTCATCCATATACGCGACCGGATACTTCAAAGACAGGATCAGCAGGGGTGTGCTTTCGGCGTCGTTTGTCAAACGGTACTGCATGCTTTGGCAGGCGTTTCAGGCCGTACTCCTGCTTGTTCTCGTGTCGAACAACATCGGGGTGATGTGGGTGGCGCTGGAGGCGACGACGCTGGTGTCGGCCTTTCTGATACTTTCCGATTCCGACGGACTCTCCATTGAGGCAATGTGGAAATACCTGCTTATCTGTTCGGTGGGGATTGTTTTCGCCTTTATGGGAACGGTGCTGACCGTTGCGGCTGCGAGAAAATTGCAGGGCGGCAATTCGGCCTATCTCTTCAGCCAGTTGAGCATGCACCCCGAAATGATCGATCCGAAAGTCATGCTTTTTGCCTTTATTTTCATTGTCGTGGGGTATGGCACCAAAGCGGGACTTTCGCCCATGCACACGTGGCTGCCCGACGCCCACAGTCAGGCCCCGACACCCGTATCGGCCGTTTTTTCGGGCGTCATGCTCAACTGCGCGCTATTCTGCATCCTGCGCTACCTGCCGATTACCGAGGCCGCTCTGGGAAGGAACGGCGAAGCCCACTCGATTCTTCTGCTATTTGGGTTCACGTCGTTGATCTTCGCGGCGGTTTTTATCCCGATTCAGCACGATATGAAAAGGCTGCTCGCTTATCACAGTGTGGAGCACATGGGCATCATCGTTGTCGGGCTCGGCCTGGGAGGCTTCGGCACATTCGCCGCGATGCTGCATACCCTGAATCACTCGGTCTCGAAAACGCTTGCCTTTTATTCGGCGGGCCATATCAGCCATCGGTTCGGGACGAGGGATATGCGTCATATCAAGGCGGCGGTTCGCCATGTTCCGGTGTGGGGATCCGCCTTTTTCGTCTCCATCCTCGTGCTTATCGGCGTAGCCCCCTTTTCAATCTTTATGAGCGAGTTTCTGATCGTTAAGGAGGCCTTTTTCAAGGGAAGATACCTGGTTGTCGGCCTGTTCTTGTTCTCGGCGCTGGCTGTTTTCATAAGCGCCTTGAAGCATGCAATGGACGTCTCCTTCGGCGACGGCCCGATTGCGCAGCCCACGCCCGAGAGAGTCCGTCTCGTTGATCGGGGGATCGTGGTGGTCTGTCTGGCCGTCCTGCTTCTCCTGGGCCTGTGGATCCCCTCGCCATTCGCCGACTTTTTGAAAAATGTCAGCACTGTTATTGAAAACGGAATCGGATTATGACCGCACGCATACCTCACCTGCGCAACAAGCAGCCGCTCTCGGTGGAAGATATTCCCGTGTTTGATGGAGACGCCTTCGCACAAGCACTCACGGAGATGCTCTCCAAGAGGTATCGCGTGTGCGCCTATTTCGGCGATCGGTCCGATTCCGGGCAGACGCGCCTGTACGCGGTATGCGCGGACGATATAAACGGCGTGCTCTATGTTTTCTCCGGAACGGTGCGGTCGGGCCGTTTTCCCTCCCTGACCGAAGACTTCCCCCAAGTCCATCTTTTTGAGCGGGAAATATTTGAGCAGACCGGATCGATTCCCGACGGCCACCCCTGGCTCAAGCCCGTCCGTTTTCCGCTGAAGAGATCAGGCAGCGGGACGGCGGCTCCGACAATAGGGCAGGCCGACTTCTTTCGCATGCACGGAGAAGAGATCCATCAGGTTGCCGTCGGTCCCGTTCATGCGGGAATTATCGAGCCGGGCCACTTCAGGTTTC
The DNA here is from genome assembly GCA_017881765.1 of Syntrophobacterales bacterium. Lineage (GTDB taxonomy): Bacteria > Desulfobacterota > Syntrophorhabdia > Syntrophorhabdales > WCHB1-27 > JADGQN01. Next base: position 16,981 of record JADGQN010000045.1, read on the forward strand.
AGTGTCACGGAGAAACGGTCTACCATCTGGAAATATCGCTGGGCTATCAGCACAGGGGGATTGAGGACGCGATGAGGGGCGGACCTTTCGCTGTCACGCCCTTTCAGATGGAAGCCGTCGCGGGCGACACCACGATCGGGCACATGACCGCGTATTGCCAGATTATCGAATCGTTGACGCAGTGCCGGGTTTCCCCCTCTTCAAATCTTATCAGAGCCTTCGCTCTCGAACTGGAGCGCTGCGCCAATCATACGGGAGATCTCGGGGCTCTCGCCGGGGATATCGGATTTCTGCCGACCATGTCGTATTGCGGCAGGATCCGCGGAGACTTTCTCAATATGACCGCCCTCATGTGCGGCAACCGTTTCGGAAGGGGCCTCGTGGTTCCCGGAGGGTTCGGATATGAGATCGAAGAAAAGAGAGCAGCCGATCTGTCTGTCAGGCTTCAGCATGGTCTCGCCGATTTTCTTGGCGCTACCAGTCTCTTGTGGGAGGAGTCATCCGTTACCGACAGGTTGGAGTCAACCGGCACGCTCACCGAGGAGATTGCCGAGAAGATCGGACTCGTGGGGCCCGCGGCGCGGGCGTGCGGATGTGTTCGTGACGTGCGCCAGGACCACGCGTACGGCTACTACCGGTTTGCCCATATTCCCGTTTGCACCCATGATACCGGCGACGTTTTCGGCCGGGCCTACGTTCGGTGGCGCGAGGTGCAGACATCCGCGGAATTCCTGTTGCAGCACATTCCCGAACTGGAAAGTACCTCGAAGGCCAAGCAAGACAGACTTATGTCGAGGGCTCAACAACCGCTGATGACCGATGCCCTTACGGTCTCGCTCGTGGAAGGTTGGCGCGGAGAGATCTGTCATGTCGCTCTCACGGATGAAAAGGGACGCATCAGGCGTTACAAGATCGTCGATCCATCGTTTCATAACTGGTTCGGCCTTGCCCTTGCCCTTCGGAACCAGGAGATTTCCGACTTCCCGCTCTGCAACAAGAGTTT
>JADGQN010000046.1 GCA_017881765.1 Syntrophobacterales bacterium
GAGGCGCTCAAGCCATGGCGAACGAAGGCGTACTTGAAGTACGTCGGAGTGAGACAGGGCGCCGGCAACGAAGGTATCCACGTGAATGCGCATTGGCATTATGCGTCGGAAAAACTCTTGAGCCTCCCCGCCCGTATCGGATGACGCAACTTCTTCAATGCCTTGGCCTCGATTTGCCGTATGCGCTCTCGCGTCAGCTCAAAGCTATGCCCCACTTCTTCCAACGTGTGATCGTACTTTTCACCTATCCCGAACCTCATGCGGATCACCCTTTCTTCTTTCGGTGTCAAGGTTGAAAGGGTTTTGTCCAGTTGGTCGATCAGATCGCGAAAGATCACGGAATTCTGCGGAATCGGCGTGCTTTTGTCCTCGATCAAATCCGCGAGGTGCGTGTCTTCATCCTCGCTCACCGGTGTCTCGAGGGAAATAGGCTCCTTGGTGATCCTCAGTATCTTTCTGACCTTGTCAACGCCAAATCCCATCTTGCCCGCAATCTCATCGGGGAATGGTTCCCTTCCAAGCTCCTGAACCAGCTCACGCGAGACACGGATGATTTTGTTGATTGTCTCGATCATATGGACCGGTATCCGTATCGTTCGCGCTTGATCGGCGATAGACCGGGTTATTGCCTGTCTGATCCACCACGTGGCATACGTGCTGAACTTGTATCCCTTTCTATGTTCGAACTTCTCAACGGCCCGCATGAGCCCGATGTTACCCTCTTGCACAAGGTCCAACAAAGAAAGGCCGCGATTTATGTACTTCTTTGCAATACTTACCACAAGCCTCAGGTTTGCCTTGATCAATTCATTCTTCGCCCGAAGGCACTCTCTTTCAGCCTCCTGAATCGAAGCCAGCGATGACTTAAGCTCCTTAGCCGACACCCCTGCCTCGCACTCTGCGCGCTCAAACCTTTTACACAGGCTCGCTAATTCTCTTTTCCGATCCTCACCCCGCGGGCGACCTGAGCTCTTTATCTCCAACTCCAGCTTCTCAATCTTGCCTATATGCCGCTTCATCCTTACACTGATTCGTTCGATCATTTTCCCGCTCAGGTCTACGTCGGAGATGATCTGCCCGACCTCTGCCCGCAAGATCTCCTTTTCCTGCCTTTTCCTCACCTTTCGCATGCGCTGCGACTTTTCCTTCAGGTTCTCGAGAAGCGCAACGATCATGTCTCTCTTAACATCCGCATCCAGGCCTGCCTCGTCCTCTTCATCTACTTCCGCCGTTATCTCCCTAACGTCCATCTTCCCCGCTTTCAAGGCAGGAAGTGCACGGACAAGCTCTTTAATCGTCAACGGCACGGAGAGGATGATGCGCTTAATGTCCGTTCGTGACTGTTCGATGCGCATCGCAATCTCTCTCTCGCCTTCCCTCGTGAGTAGGGCTACTCCACCCATCTCCTTGATGTAATGTTTTATAGGATTTGTCAGCTCATCTCCGTAAACATCGTCGAGAGACTCATCCAGGATCTCGCCGTACCTCTCCGCATCGGTGAGTGATGCTGCTTCCTCCCGCTCCATATCGAACAAATCGATGTCGTCGAGAAAGCTTCCCTTCTCCTCCTGGCCGGGCAGCACAAGATAAATGCCGGTCCGCTCCCGCGGCTCCTCGTACGCAAAAACGTTCTTTTCAGCAGACAGCCCTACCATCTTCATTCCATCGTTTCTGTCATCAGACACGGCTACCCCCCCTTGGCGGATTTGGATCTCATAACCTGAACTACCTGTCGCTTCTGCTCCAGAAGTTCAGCCAAAGCCCGGTCGTCGCCTTTCTGTTCAGCCTCTGCCAGCCGACCGGTGATCTCCTTAGCTTCTTCTTTGAGCTTTTTCATTTCGACATGCTGGCAATAGTCCTGGATTACTTTTTCCATCTCATCGACAGGATACTCGGCCACTTCCAGGGCTGAGCTCAGCACGGAATTCTTCAACTCGTCCCCTTCCAGCATTGCGACAAACCGCCTGACTTCCAGACATCCATACTCCTCATAATGCGCAACCATCCGATCCAGAACTTCCTGTGATTCTCTGTCCGCCAGGTAACGTATCACCCCCTTTCCTTTAAGTAATTCCATAAGAATAGGCCTGTTCAAGCAGATGCCTATAATCTTGCGCTCAACAGTGCCCCCGCGCGCTCCTTGGGGATTGGTGCCCTCCAGTCTCTGCTCCTTGATTGTGTCCCAGAAACAGTACTCCTCGATACCGGTCAGCCCGGCAAGCCTTTGTACGTAAAGCCTCTTGACCGTGCCGTCCTTCATTCCTTCCAGCTGGGGGAGAACGGCTTTTATGAATGCCTGCTTTCCTTCGACCGTCGAAAGACCGCATCGTTTCATGTGAAAATCAAATGAGTAATCGAGGATCGCTCTCTTGGCCTGCATCAGCTCTTCAAACCCTGAAAGGCCCTTTTCCCTGATGAAACTGTCCGGGTCATGTGCCTCGGGTAAGACGACCATCTTTCCGTTAATACCCATCTGGCCAAAGAGACCGATAAGTCGCAAGGCGCTCTTCATCCCGGCCTCATCTCCATCAAGCATCAGCGTGATATTCTCCGTGTAGTTTCTCAGTCTCGAAACCTGTTCCTCTGTTATGGACGTGCCGAGTGTCGCGACCACGTTACGGACCCCGGCCTGGTGCATGGAGATAAGATCAAAGTATCCTTCCACGATGATCGATTCGTCTTTCTCGGCAATCTGCTTCCTTGCCTTGTCTAACCCATAGAGTACGGACCTTTTCGAAAAGACGCCCGATTCCGGTGAGTTGAGGTACTTGGGGAGCGCATCTTTTTCCATGCCCCGGCCCCCAAAACCGATGACCTTGTTGTTCACGTCAAGGATCGGTATGACAATCCTTCCGCGAAAGATGTCGTAGACCTCGTTGCCCCGCATCTTGAAAAGACCTGCGCCAAGAAGCAGATCAAGGGGGATTCCCAACCTTTTCGCGAAATCCTGCGTGTAGCGTACCTTCTCGCTGTACCCCAAATTGAATTCATCGACCGTACCAGCGTTGATGCCGCGCCTCGTGAGATAGCCCCTAGCCGCTTCCGACTTCATGAGATTGCCGTGATAATAGTCGGCAAGCTTTGAAAGCGCGTCCATGGTGGGCATCCTCTTGCCCATAGACGTGCTCGCCATCTTGATCCCAAGCTGATTAGCAAAGCTTTCCAAGGCTTCATGGAAGGTGAGGTGGTCATATTTCGCAAGAAAATGGACCGCGTTTCCCCCTTCGTGACAGCCAAAGCAGTAGTAAATCTGCTTCTCGACACTCACGGTAAACGAAGGTGTCTTCTCTTTGTGAAAGGGACAGAGTCCCAGAAAGTTCTTCCCGGCGCGTCTCAGCTTCACATACTGAGATACGACATCCAGAATATTCACCCGTTCAAGCACTGCATCGAGTAGTGACGTCACTGCAGTTCCACTATGGTCACGCCTGAATTGGCCTCCTCACCTTTCACTTCGATATGGGGCGTCTCCAAGAGACGACGTCTGATCGCGTCCATAAGTCTTCCTGTGCCGATCCCGTGCACTATACGGAGCCTCGGCGTGCCATGCACGATCGCTCTATCGACGAAACGATCGACCTCGCTCAACGCCTCTTCAACTCGCATACCCCTTACGTTCAATTCAGGAACCTCGATATGAGGCACATGCACCTCGACCGGCTTCCCAGCTGGCCCGGCATGGTCCGGAACCTTGAAGAGGTACTCGGTGTGTACCTTCATCCTCATGCTGCCGAGGTCCACTTCCGCGGTCCTCTTCTCTTCGTCAAGCCAAGTCACATAGCCATCGCGTCCCACTGATTTGACCTTGACGTGATCTCCTATACGTATCACTTCGCGCGTTTTTGGCGCCCCCCCGTGCTTCTGGCTGAGCAGATGCAAGCGATCCCGCGCCTTCTTGACAGAGGACCTCTCCTTTTTGAGTGCCTCCTTGTGAATCTCTTCAAGCTCCCTCTCAACTTCCAAAAGACGACTCTGGCATCGTTCCTCAGCCGTTCTCAGGTATTCGTCACGCTTCTCTTTCAGGAGCGCCAGGCGCGTCCTGGTCTCCTCCCTGAGCTTCGCAAGGTGCATTCGCTCTTCGGCAAGCCTTCCCCGCTCTTCCTCGAGGCCTTTTACCAGGTCATTGAGCATGTATTCCTGTTTGCCAAGGTACGCATAGCTCTTCTCGATGATTTCCCGGGGCATGCCACAGTTTTCCGCAACGTGAATGGCATTGCTGACACCCGCCATCCCGTAAAGAAGCCTGTATAGAGGCTTCATCGTCTCACTGTCAAAATCGGTCGCTACATTGAGCGCGAAGCCTCTCGAATATCCGTAGGCCTTGAGAACGTTGAGGTGTGTGGTCACTATAGTCTTGCAGCCTTTCTCGACAAAAGCATCGATGATGCCCATCGCAAGCGCTGAGGCTTCCTGAGGCTCCGTGCCGCCTCCTATTTCATCTATCAGTATCAGTTCACCACCCCGTGATTTTTCGTACAGGCCCTTGATCGCGCTGATGTGCGCCGTAAAGCTGGAGAGTTCCATGGAAATGTCCTGCTCATCTCCAATGACCGCAAACAGATTCGGGAAGAGGCTCATCCGCGGATTTTCCCTTGCAGGTATGAAGAGGCCTGATGCCCCCATCGCCGCCAGGAGGCCGATTGTTTTCAAAGCCACCGTCTTACCACCCGCATTCGGCCCCGAAATTACCATGGCTTTCTTCTCTTTTTCCATAATGATGTCGATTGGGACCGCCCTCTCCCCTTTGGACATGATGATAAAGGGATTTCTCGCGTCTCTTATATCGATTGACCCGTCCGTGACCATCTGTGGCCGAACAGACTCGTATGCCAGGGAAAAGCGTGCAAGACAATGATAGAAGTCAAACTGAACAATGGTGTCGAGATTGGTCTCCAGCTGGCGCACGTACCCCCGCACCCAGTCCGTCAACTCACGCAGTATTCTCTTTTCCTCTTCTTTTTCCTCTTCCTCCAGAATGCTTATCTGGTTGTCAAGCTCGACAATCGCCATCGGTTCTACGAAGGATGTCTTCAAGGAATGGGAATAGTCATGAACTATTCCCTGAAAGAACTGATTGAAATTGGGCTTCAGCGGGATTACGTACCTCCCATTTCTTATGGCCACATAGGTATCCTGAAGGACGGGACGCACGCTGTCCGACTCCATCATCTTTTCCAGATGTTTCTTGACCCGCTCCCTCAACTGGTAAAGATCCGACCTGGTCTTGGACAGGCCATATGAGGCGCTATCTTCGAGGAAGCCCTCCATGTTGACGGCCTTACGGATGCGCCCGTTCACGGACACAAGCGGATCAATTCGTTCCAGTAAGCTGTCGACGTAAGGACGCTTGCCAAAGGCACGCTTAAGGAAGCCCGCTATCTCCTTGCAGCGGACCAGAAAATCGTGGAGCGCTATGAAATCGGAGATCCCGAGCACAAGATTTTCGATGGGCAGTTGCGAAAGGATATCCCTGATGTCGGGAATTTCAGTGAGGGGCGCGTGACCGTTCCACTTTATCAGCTCCAGAACTGCTTCCAGCCTGTCCTGTCGCGTTTCTACCTCATCAATGGATGAAGCCGGCCTGAGGGAGGAGACAAGATCGTCGATGAGGGATGTCGATGCGTATTTCTTGATCACATCGAGCAGCTTCAAATAATCGATGTAGAATAAGGTTTTGTCGATCATGTAGCGTTTAAGGGCTAATCCTGTGTAGACAGCCTTTGACGCACCATTTCGCTCAATACCTTCCCATCAATCCTGGAAGCGTGTTTCTCCATCAGGAATTTCATCACCTTTCCCATATCCTTCGGCGTTTTAGCCTCTAGCTCACGAATAGCTTCATCCACTTCGCCGGTCATCTCGGCAGCGGAGAGCTGGGCAGGCAAGAATTCCTGCAAGACCAGGAGCTCCGTTTCTTCCTTTTCAACTAGGTCTTGTCTGTTTCCCTTCTTGAAGCTCTCGATAGATTCAGCATGTTGCTTGATGGCGGTCTTGACCACCCCGTAGAATTCTTCCTCGGTGAGTGGCTTTATCTTTTCCACTTCTTTATATTTGATTGCACCAAGGAGCATGCGTAAGGTAGAGACCCTCACGGAATCATGCTCCTTCAGCGCTTTCTTAAGGCCCGCTTCAATATTTTCTTTAAAACCCATTATCAGTACAGGCCCTTTTCCATCATCTTTCTCATCTTCTTTAGAGCCCTTTTCTTTGCGGCAAGAATTTTCTTCTTCCTTTTGACGCTCGGTTTCTCGTAATATTCTCTCCTCTTAACTTCAGATAAAATACCAGTTCGTTCGCACAGCTTCTTAAACCTCCTAAGGGCACTCTCGATGGATTCTCCATCCTTTACGATAACTACCGACATGCATTCTCGCCTCCCTCCATCACCGTTTGCAAATCGAAGGATAAATTTAAACTTAACTGTTCCGGCAAAGTCAACAGATTTAGTTGGGGTGCGGTGAGCCCAATTTCGCTTGCAGGATTATTTGTAACCTATTGAAAATACAGTAGTTGGTAAGATATCTTGTACTCTTGTGAAATAACCAGCCTACTCCTATCCCTTGGAGGCAAAAGGATTTCTCAGGATTATGGTGTCTGTCCGTTCCGCTCCCGTAGAGATAATATCTATCGGAACACCGGCAAGTTCTTCGAGCCTCTGCATATACTTACGCGCGTTGAGGGGAAGGTCTTCAAAGCGCGTAATACCCTTTGTCGAGGTTTTCCAACCCGGAACCCTTTCATAGACCGGTTCACACGTTTCCCATCCCTTCAAAGAGACCGGCGGCTGCGTAGACAACTTCCTGCCTAATTTGTACTGAACACAGATCTCCAGGGTCTCAAACTCATCCAGGACGTCAAGCTTCATGACCGCAAGCCCGCTAAGGCCATTCAAGGCCACTGCCCTCTTCACGATGACTGCATCGAACCAGCCGCACCTTCGCGGCCTGCCCGTGGTTGCACCGAATTCTCCGCCTTTCTGCCGAATCAGTTCACCTTCCGCGCCGGTAAGCTCGGTAGGAAAGGGACCCTCGCCCACCCTCGTCGTGTAAGCTTTACAGATTCCTAAAATGCGATCAATGGCCGTGGGCGGCACGCCCGCGCCGCACGCAGCATTACCCGCGATGGTATTTGAAGAGGTTGCGTATGGATAGGTACCATGATCGATGTCCAGATACGTACCCTGAGCGCCCTCAAAGAGAATATTCTTCTTCTTTCTCACGCCCTCCTGGATCAGGTAGGGGGTATCCGCAACGTACTTCTTGAGCACCTTTCTGTAACCGTCATACTCTTTGATCACTTCCCTCGCGCGCAACGCTTCCGCCTTGTAATAGCGCTTAATCAGAAAATTCTTGATCTTCAGATTCTCGCGCACCTTCTCGGCGAAGAGTTTTTTGTCGAGTAGGTCTATTACCCTGATCCCCAGCCTGCTCGCTTTGTCCTCGTAAGCCGGCCCGATACCCCTGCCCGTAGTCCCTATCTTCCGACCCGTCGCCGCTGACTCCCTATACAGGTCGAGTTTCTTGTGATAAGGCATGATAAGATGCGCAAAAGCACTCAGCTTCAGCCGTCGATCATCCCCTATATATCCGAGTTTTTTCAACTCTTCCATTTCGCTCACCAGGACCGATGGATCGACGACGACGCCGTTACCGATCACACAGAGCTTTCCGGAGTGAAGTATTCCCGAGGGGATAAGATGGAGAACCACCTTCTGCTCCCCCACGACAATGGTATGGCCTGCATTGGCGCCACCTTGATAGCGAACGATGATATCGGCAAATTCGCTCAGGAGATCGATGACTTTGCCTTTGCCCTCATCGCCCCATTGAAGGCCGAATGCCACTACATTTGCCATGAGTTGTCCCCCTCTTCGCTGAATAGGAATCAGCCGCGGCTGACGGGATATCATACATTTTTTTTAAAGGGGAGGTCAACCAAATGAGGCCCTCTCTGAAGGCGCTCTCCGGGGGCGAAAGAACGACTTGTGTTTCGGGAATGGCCATCCCGGCTTTTTTCGCTTGACAATTTTTTAGTGATGAAATACGAATGTAGGAGGACGTTGAGCCGCAGCAGCACGCTAACGCGCTTTGCGTCCAGCAGAAGACTTGCTTTATTCTGAGGACAGTACGGCTTTACAATTCGCAAGAAGGGGGGAGAACATGGCAGAGCAGGAGCGAAGGAGCTACAAAAGTTTTACAGAAGTGAAGGAAACGCTTTCGCCGGCAGAAGAGCGTGTCGAGCGATGGCGTAATACGATTGGCTTGTTTCTCGGGCCCATCGTCGCAATCATTCTTTACTCAATACCTATGCCCAGCCTGACGTACCAGGCCCACACCCTTGCGGCCATCATCGGATGGGTAGTCGTCTGGTGGATCTGTGAGCCTATCCCTATACCAATGACCGCTCTCGTGGGTGCTGTCCTCTGCGTATTATTCGGAGTGGCCCCAGCCGCAAAAGCCCTTGGACCCTTTGCCGATCCTACGATATTCCTCTTTCTCGGCAGCTTCATACTGGCTGAAGCCATGGCAGTCCACGGCCTCGACAAACGCTTCGCCTTCGGAATCATGTCGCTCAAATGGGTGGGCAACAGTGCAGGAAGATTGCTCTTTGTATACGGCGCTATTTGCGCGTTCATTTCCATGTGGATCAGCAACACGGCGACCACCGCCATGATGTTCCCCGTCGGCTTGGGCCTCGTCTACGCAATGGCTGATATCCTTGCCGCAAAAACGGGTAAACCGGTCGATGCGACAAGGTTGCGCTTCGGCACCGGCATCATGCTAATGGCCGCTTATTCAGCATCCGCGGGCGGCATCGGCACACCCGTCGGCACGCCGCCAAACCTCATCGGTATGGCGATGATCGAAAAATTCGCCCACGTGAAGATCCCCTTCTTCCAGTGGATGCTCTTCGCCATCCCGCTCCTCATCATTATGTATATGTTGCTCTTCATACTCCTGTACGCACTTCACAAACCCGAACTGAGCGTGATCGAGGGGAGCCACGAATACGTCAAGGCGGAGCTGAAAAAGCTGGGCAAATGGACGGCCGGCCAACGCAACGCGCTGATCGCTTTTATGGTCGCCGTAGTCCTCTGGATTATACCTGGTTTTCTCGCGGTCATCTACGGTGCGACGTCGGCCGAGTCAAAGTTCTACAATACCAAATTGCCCGAGGCGATCGCCGCTCTCATTGCCGCCGCTCTCCTTTTCATCCTGCCCGTCAATTGGAAAGAGAGGGAGTTCACCATAAGCTGGAAACAGGCAACCAAGATCGACTGGGGGACGCTGCTCCTCTTCGGCGGCGGTATCACGCTGGGCAACCTCATGTTCGAGACAAAGCTGGCAGAGGTGATCGGCAAGGGTCTGCTGGGCTTCAGCGGCGCCACCTCAATGTGGGGTATCACTTTTGCCGCAATCGTCATATCGATTCTCGTGAGCGAAGCCACATCAAATACGGCAGCGGCCAACATGTGCGTGCCTGTCATGATCTCACTCTCTATCGCCGCGGGCGTCAACCCTATTCCACCGGCCATCGGCGCAACACTTGGTGCGAGCTGGGGCTTCATGCTGCCCGTCTCGACCCCACCGAACGCGATTGTTTATGGCTCAGGCATGATCCCGATCACCAAGATGATCCGGGCCGGCGCTTTCTTCGATGTTGCAGGTGCGCTCGTACTCTGGGTCGGCCTGCGTATCCTGCTGCCCCTCGTCGGTCTGGCATAATCTCCTTGAGCAGACGGGGCCACACAAAGCCGATTTCTGAAAAATCGGCTTTGTGCTTTATATAAAATTATGTAATATTAGTGATGCCATTTGACTCTTTAAAAGAAGACGGGCTACAAAAGGGTCGCAGAGCTTATGACTGAGCAAGCGCTTACCATCACGAAAAGGATCTATCAGCTGAAAGACACCGACTGGAACCCCATCCGGCCGGGAGTCACCAAAGGAATTGCGGGAAAGGCTTTGTTACCCAAAGGGACAAAGGACGTGGATGTCAGTGTCACAAAGGTCGAGCCGGGCGGTGAATTTTCTCTTCATGTTGATCCGTACCACCACGTCTATTATATTTTTCAAGGCAAAGGAGAGGTCCGCGTCGGAGAGGATGTGTATCCCGTCGGCCCGGAGACCGTCGTACAGGTTCCGGCGGGTGAAGTTCATGCATATAGAAACACGGGGGGTACGGAGATGATCCTCCTTACCCTCAATATTCCTGTTGAGAAGTAGAGGTTTCACGGAGGGCACACTGGGGCCAAGACGTTGACAAAGGTCTTGCTTGCAGCCCGTCTTCATCAGCCCTTTGATACAAAGATCTCAAGGTTAGTTAACAATCGAATCTGCAGAAGGAGGGATACCGAATGCGCATCATTTTGTTGGGAGCACCCGGAGCAGGGAAAGGGACAGTTGCAAAGCTTTTGACAGCCTACGACGGCTCGGTCCAGATATCGACCGGGGACATTTTGCGAGGGGCCGTAAAGGCGGGGTCAGAACTGGGAAAAAAAGCAAAAGGTTACATGGAGCGGGGAGAACTGGTCCCGGATTCGCTTATCATGGAAATCATGGAGGCGAGGTTGCAGGAGCCTGATTGCGCAAAGGGATTTATACTTGACGGCTTCCCACGGACTATTCCTCAAGCAGAGGACCTGGAGAAGCTGCTCGCCAAGCTAAAGCTGAAGCTTGATCTGGTTGCGAACCTTGAGGTACCGCGAGATGTCATACTCGACCGGCTCACAACGCGGCGTACCTGCTCTAACCAGGACTGCCAGGAGATTTACAACATCAAGAGCAAGCCACCGTCACCCGACGGAAAATGTCTGAAGTGCGGCTCTCCGGCTATTCAGCGCGCTGATGAGACGGTAGAAGCGATTACCGTGCGGCTTGAGACCTACAATCAGAAGACAGCACCGCTCATTGGTTTTTACGGCAAGGTAGGGATTCTCAAAAACGTGAGTTCCTTGAGCAGCGAGCAGTCGGTGAAGGAGATCACCGGAGCAATAAAAAAATAGGTAGAAGAAGCAGCAGGTAGAGGTAAAGACTAAAGCTAAGGCAGAGGTAAGACGTCGTTAGTCTCAGCCTTTGCCTTAGTTCTTTCCTCAACCTGTTTTTGTCTTTACCTCTACCTGTTTCCATCTCTTACCTGCCTTATCGTTTGTCTGCCTTTCAGTTCCGCAGCCGCCTGTACAGAAGACAGGTAATAAAAAAGATGAAGTTTAGTATAACTATTGTTGCGCCTGTCGGAAGGTCGAGCACCACCGACAAAAAGATACCTGCGACCACGGAAAGCACGGATATCCCGGAGGCCAAGGCCATGGTGCTTTTGAAGCTTCGCGCAATCTGCAGCGCGGTGACAGGTGGGACTATCAGAAGTGAAGATATAAGCATGATACCCACCACCTTCATCGCAAGAACAACCGTCAGGGCTGTCAGGAGGACAAGTATCGTGTTGATCCGCCCGGTCTTGATGCCTGACGCTCGCGCTGACTCCTCGTCAAACGTCAAAGAAAAAAGCTCATGGAAGAGCAAGAGCACCATCACGATGACACCCATGGAGACGCCCATGGAGGTGATAACCTCGCTTTTGCTGATCGCCAGGATGTTTCCGAACAGATAGCTGAAAAGATCGATGTTGAACCCGCCCGCGACACTGGCGAGGACTATACCTCCGGCTATTCCCAGGGAGGAGACCATGCCGATCGCAGCGTCCCCGAAGAGGCGGGCCCTTTCAACCAGTTTGAGAATCGCGATTGAGCTGGCCATAACCACGGGGATTGCGGCGTAGAGGGGGAGGATGCCAAAAACCATGCCCAAGGCCACACCACCGAAGGTGACATGGGCTAGACCATCTCCGATCAGGGAAAGGCGTCTGAGCACAAGAAAGACGCCCAGGGTGGAGCAAGAGATTGCGATGAATGAGCCGGCCAGTAATGCTTTCTGAATGAAGCCATGGCTCAGGAAACCCATAATTTCCAAGGTCCTATACCCCTTCCCTTCTTGCGCCCGCCGCCAGGTGTCCCATCTTATACCGATTTGCATTCAAGCGAAGACCAAGGCGGCAGCGAGGAGCCCCACCCGCAAGCGGGTACCCGGACGTACTCAGATGTACGTCGAGGAGAGCGATAGCGTAGCATCCTGTAAGGACGTAGCGACAACGAAGGTATACGCTTGAAGGCAAATCGGTATTAGTCATGGCGGTGGCAGATGACATGCTGCGAGAATGGTCCGAAGTATTCGCCCATGTCGGCGGAGAAACAGAATTCGTCGAAGCTTCCGTGAAAGATCACTTTCTTGTCAAGATACAAGAGGGTGGACGCGTATTTCCCAATGCTTCCTATATCATGCGTAACGATGAGAATGGTTATTCCGCTCCGCTCGTTCAGGTCGCGCAGTAAACCGAAGAAATGCTCCCTGATCTCCGGGTCGAGCGCGGCCGTGGGTTCGTCCAGTATGAGCAGATCAGGTTCGCTGACCAGAGCGCGAGCGATGAAGGTCCTCTGTTGTTGCCCCCCGGAAAGCTCTCCGATCAGCTTGTTCTTGATCTCCACAATATCCATCATTTTCAGAACGCGGTCTATCGACGCTGTTTCATGTGCGGCCGGACGTCGCGGAAATCTATGTTTTGACAGGAGTCCGAGACCCACGACCTCTTCGACCGTCGCAGGAAAATACGGGTTGAAGGCGACGAGCCTCTGGGGAACATAGCCAATCCTGTCCCAACTTCCGAACGTTAAGGGATTCTCACCGAAGAGGGCAACGGAGCCCGTACTGGGTATGTCAAAACCAAGGAGGATCCGGATGAGCGTGGTCTTTCCGGATCCGTTGGGCCCGACGAGTCCGCAATAGTCTCCGGCATTCAACGTAAAGGTCACGTTTGAAAGGACATGGATTGAATTGTAGGCAAAAGAAAGCTCTTGCACCCCAACCGCTACTGACATTCCAGACCAACCTTCAGATCTTTGAGGTTCTGCTCCATGATCTCAATAAACGTGATGCCCCGGGCCATCTCCTCCCGCGTCACATTGTGTGCACCATTCAGCTTCAACATGCGCACTCCCGTCTCGTTCGCGATGATCTCGGCAACACGCGGCGTGATAAGCTCCTCATAGTAAATATAATGCACGTCATACTTTTTTAGCTGCTGCTTTAACTGCATCAGTCTCCTGGCCGTGGGTTCCGCATCGGGCGATCCGCTGTACGCGGACATGTAGGCGAGGTTATAGCGCTTAGCAAGATAGTTGAAGGCAAAATGACCGCCGTGAATAATCACACGTTTCTTGCACGTCGCGAGCGTGCGCTGATATTGGGCATCCAATTGCGCAAGCTTTTCTTTATATTCTTCAGCGTTCCTGGAGTAGTACTCCTTGTGGTCCGGGTCTCTCAGCACAAACCCGCCCAGGATGGTATCTACCATCTTCCGGGCATTGACGAGGTCAAGCCAGATATGAGGGTCGACATCCGTGTGGTAGCGCTCTGCTCCGCTCTCACCGGGGGCCTTACCACTCAAAATGTAGGGAGGTTTATCCTCTCCGGGAAGGATACCGGTACTGGCATCAACCACGACAAGCTGTTTTGTGCTGACACTCTGTAAGATTGTTTCCGCCCAGGGTTCCATCTGCCTCCCCGTGTAGATAAAGAGGTCTGCGCTCTCCAGTTTCAGAACGTCACCGGGCTTCGGTTCAAAGCTATGAGGCTCCACTCCCGGCGGCAGCAGGAGGCTGACGTCGGAGCGCTCTTTTCCCACTTGTCTGGCGAAATCATAAAGCGGGAAAAGGGTCGTAACAACCTTCAGCCTTTGCACCCCCGGGCTCTTATCAACGGGCTTACCGCACGTCACAAGAAGTGAGAAAAACAGAAGCATTCCAACGAACCCAAGCAGACGCCGCTGATAGGAGATATCTCTTTTCATGAGATCAACCGGCCAGGCACTCTTTGCAACGGCCATAAACCTGCATGAGGTGTGAAACCACAGCGCCCTTCAGGCTCTTCCTCACTTCCCTGTCGATACTATCCAGCCCGCAGAAGTTGAGGTCCTCTACCTTACGGCACGAGATACAGACAAAGTGATGGTGATGGTGGTCATTCGGGCAGAAGTAATAGTAGAGTCTCCGATCCGGATGTACGATCTTGATCAATATGCCACACGCTGACAGTTCCTCCAGGTTCCGGTAAACCGTGGGAAGGCCCGCCCTCGTAGACTTTCTTTTCATGCGCGTCCATACTTCCTCGGGAGTCAGATAGATCGGCTCAGCAGCCAGAATCTCCAGAATCGCAAGCCTCTTCGGCGTGACCTTTAAACTCAGCCTGCGCAGGAGCGCATCAAACTGATTAGCCATATAGCATCCTAATTGAAAATGATTTCTGATTATAGCCATTGGCGGGTCATGTGTCAAGGAGAAGAAGGCGCGTATGTCTCAGTTAAGATTAAGACTGACCGGTTACGGCGTAAAGAGAATCGATGAGCTGTTTATACTTCTCCAGCACGACGCGTCGCTTGATTTTCAGGGTAGGCGTAAGCTCTCCCGTTTCCATAGTCAGCTCCCGCTCCAGCAAAGAGAACCGGCGGATTTTCTCATGATCGGCGAGATTGGTTGTAAGCCTCTGGATCTCCCCGCGAATCAACCGCTCTACCTCCGGAGCGCGCGCGAGCGCCACCCGATCTTCCGCATCAATAGTGATGGATCGCTTCTGTGCCCATTCCTTGAGCCGGTCGAATGCCGGCACGATGAGGGCTCCGATCGTGTTCTGCCGGTCTCCCACAATCACCGCCTGCGAGATAAAAGGGCTCTCAAACAGGAGGGCTTCCAGATGCTGCGGCAGGACCTTCTTTCCGTTCGCCAGCACGATGAGGTTCTTCTTGCGGTCTGTGATAATCAGGTAGCCGTCTTCGTCAATCTCCCCTACGTCGCCCGTGTGAAGCCATCCGTCGGGCTCTATAGTCTCGCGCGTCTCTTGCGGCCTCTTATGATAGCCCTGCATAACGTTCGCGCCACGAACGAGTATCTCTCCGTCCTCGGCAACTTTTACCTCGACTTCGTCGAACGGTCTGCCCACGCTGCCAAATTTGATTCTCTCGGGAGGGTTCACGCTCACCAGAGGCGACGTCTCACTCAATCCATATCCCTCCATGATCGGCAGACCCATAGCCAAAAAGAATTCCAAGGTGGTCCTCGAAACCGGTGCTCCGCCCGCGAAAAAGAACCTCAGTCGATCCAGGCCAAGCCGCTTCCGGATCGCGCTGAAAACAAGGCGATCAGCAAGCCACGTTTTAGACGTCAGAAACGGCGCAGGCTTCTTACCCTCCTGCGCCCTGTCCGCCACCTCTTTGCCGACGGAAAATGCCCACGCAAAAAGCTTCTGTTTGGTCAAGGTCTCTTTGGCCACGGCAGCCATGAGGCCCTCTTGAAACATCTCCAGCACTCTGGGCACGAGCGCCATATAGTGAGGCCTTACCTCTTCCATGTTCTGACGAAGTCGCCGCAGATTCTCAACGTACGCAATAGTTGAACCCAGGCTGATGGGCAGATAGTGATCCACCATTCTCCCAAACACGTGATTGAGCGGCACAAAAGAAAGGAGGACCTCTCCTGGTTGAAAAGCCAGGACCTTCCGGCCTGTCGTGTAGTTGGAAGTAAAGTTACCGTGGGAGAGTATTGCACCCCGAGGATCAGCCGTGGTTCCCGACGTGTAGATAATACTTGCCCAATCCTCCGGCATGACGGATGACCAGCGCTCTTCGAATGCTCTATCAGTGAGCGGTGAGGCTTCCGCCTCTCTCACGAGCTCATCGTAAGAGAGTACGTCGTCAACCGGGGCCTCCAGTCGATTGATGCTGATAACGCAAAGCTTGGGAAGGCTCTTCTTAGTGGTAAGAGCCTTCCCAAGCTGCTCTCGATCCGACACGATCAAACACTTGGCGCCCGAGTCGCCTACAATATATTCCACCTGCGAAGCAGGTATGGTCGGAAAGATGCCCACATTAACCGCACCGATGTGGAGAGTTGCAAAATCGGCAATGGCCCATTCAGGCCTATTCTCTGAAAGGATGGCCACCGGATCTCCCTTGCCTATGCCGAGGGCGAGTAAAGCGGTGGCCAGCATTCGCACCCGAGCACCCATTTCCCGGTAGGTGATGGCACGAAATCTGCCGTCGACTTTGCGCAGCATTGCCGGATAATCTGCAAACTTCTTCACACTCTCCTGGAACATCTGGCACAACGTTTCGGGCATGCCTACCCCCAATGACCGTAATCACGTCCACTACGTTCGGACGTCCGCTTCGCTACAACGTGGGACGTCCGCCCTCCGGGCTAGGACGCGAGAATCAAGCACCCACAGAGAAGCTTTGACGCGTTCCATGCTCGCAAGAATCCTCACATCGTCCCGGTGAAACGGACGCCCTTTGTCCAATGTCCTGCGGTCTTTATATTCCATCTTCCTCTATCCTCACTCGTCCCAGCGCGTAGCGCGAGCGTCCGAGCGAAGCGGACGTCCTACGTCCGAGCGAAGCGGTCTGACTTTTCTCGTGCAAAATAGAGGAAGGCCGCTCCGCTCACGAAAAGAAAGATGATGGCCACGATGGAATAACGTGGGTTGCCGGTTGTAACGCTTACCACACCCATCAGAAAAGGACCGATAACGGCAGCGAACTTTCCAAGCATATCGTAAAACCCGAAGAAGCGTGCCGCACTCTGTGCCGGGATCATCTTGGCGTAGAATGATCTACTCAATGATTGAACGCCACCCTGTACAAGGCCGATAGCCACTGCCAGCACATAGAACTCGATCTCACGATCCATGAAATAGCCCCACACGCAGACACCGATGTAGACTGCGAGGGCAATGAAGATACCATTCTTAGTCCCTAGCCTTTCCCCCACCTTGCCAAAAACGATGGCTGCCGGAAAACCCACGAACTGTGTGATCAAGAGGGCAATGATGAGCGCACTTCTATTGAATCCGAGAGACAAGCCATAATCAACCGCCATGACGATGATAGTGTTAACGCCATCAATGTAAAGCCAGTACCCGGCGAGAAAAAAGAGTACGGGCCGGTTCCTGCCGATCTCCTGAAACGAGCTCTTGAGTTCCTGCAATCCACTTGTTGCAATCGCTCCAGCCTGAATGGAAGCTGTTCGAGGCTCATCCACGAAGAGAAAGAGGGGAATGGAAAATAGCGCCCACCAAAGAGCGACACTGAGAAAGGATATCCGCACAGCGTCGCTGCCGTTGGCAAGCCCGAAACTCTCCGGCCTCAAAGTCATCCAGACATTCAGCGCAAAGAGAATACCGCCCCCCAGATAGCCCAGCGAAAAACCGAGGGCAGACACAGAATCCATTTTCTCTTTGCTCGTGACGTTTACGAGCAGGGAGTCGTAGAACAGATTTCCCCCGGCAAAACCGAGTGTGGCAATGATATACAAGAGGAGCGCCAGGCCCCAGTCTCCGTGAGGCACGAGAATGAGGGCACCTGTGGTCACTATTCCAGCCGCAGCAAACAAAAAGAGAAGCCTCTTCCTCGCACTTTTTCTGTCCGCAAAATAGCCAAGAAAGGGGGCGACACATCCACCTACGACAGCAGCTATCGAATTAGCCTGACCGAGGCGATAGGTGCTGTAAGAAGCATCGAGACCTGCCCCCCAAAACTGTTTAAAAAAAACAGGAAAGAGGCCGGCCATTACAGTCGTAGCGAAGGCCGAATTGGCGCAGTCGTAAAGCGCCCATGAGATTATCTTCTTTTGACCGGAAGCTATTGTCAAGCCCTGTCACCAATATTCTTTCAGTCTGCGCATGGGCATCATGATACCGTAACAGCAGTGCCCAATGCAAGGACCGCGGAGCAACGGGCATGGGTCCTTATCCTTACAGGGTGCTGCGCTACAGGATGCTCTCTTATTTTTACAGGGTGCTATCGCTATC
>JADGQN010000286.1 GCA_017881765.1 Syntrophobacterales bacterium
GCCTAACAATTAATATACGGAGCCCGCATTTTCTAACATCTTACTCTCCACCAAGAAGAATGGCAACGACAAAGTGTTCTACAAAATGGACAATGTTGCTTGCCCCGGCTTGGCAATTGGTCGATAATATCAGGCAAAAGCCAGGTTGGTTTTTCCTGGGGCTTCATTAGCATCGGCAACGGCACAGCAAAGAAGGGGCCGCCCCCTGACAAGAGAGGCAGATATTGCCGTTAGCATTGTCTATGGCCATCCCATCTGACGAATGCCATTCGTAACGGTGAATAATTTTGGGGCAAAGACAATTCACCCTTACAGGAAGAAGGTCATATCGCCAATAAAGGCGATTACGTTCTGCGCTTGATGTTGAGGAGCTGATCCTGAAAGAATCATACATTCGTTCAACCGATTCAAGTCCGTGGTGACTAAATGAGCTGGTACCTTAAGCGAATACGCCCGCAATCAGATTCTACTGCACCGTTTCACAGCCCCAAGTAGGCTTCCTTTACGGCCGGGTCTCGGAGAAGATCGGCCCCGGATCCCTCCAGCACAATGCGGCCATTTTCCATGGCATACGCTCGATCTGCGATCTTTAATGCCTGTAAGACATCCTGCGAGACCAGGAGGATAGTCATGCCCTTGAGGTGCAAATGCTGAAGGACCGTGTAGATCTCGGAAGCGGCCTTTGGAGAAAGACCGAGAGAAGGCTCGTCCAGCATGAGGAGCTTCGGGTGCGCCATCAGCGCCCTTGCGATCGCGAGCATCTGCTGCTCTCCCCCGCTCAGGGTGCCGGCCATCTGTTTGCTGCGCTGCTTGAGCACTGGAAAGAGCTGATAGACGTGTTGAATCGTGTCGTGTGCCTTCTCGTGGGGTCCGGGCAGATAAGCTCCCATCTCCAGATTCTCGAAGACCGTCATTTGGGGGAAGAGCCTTCTGCCCTCGGGAACCTGAACAATACCCCTCTGGCATATCCGGTCTGTCGGTTCCTGCTCGATCGGTTCCCCTTGCCAGAGTATCCTCCCGTCTCTTGGCCGGGTCAGTCCGGATATCGTTTTGAGCAACGTCGTCTTCCCTGCGCCGTTTGAACCGATGACAGCAAGGATCTCCCGATCGTGCACATGGACGGAGACGTCAATCAACGCCTGGACCTCGTCGTAGAAAACGTTAAGCGCTTCCGTTTTCAGCATAGTCTTTCCCAAGATAGGCCTCGATCACTTTCGGATTATTCGCCACCTCCGCAGGCTTACCCTCAGCGACCTTAACGCCGAAATGGATGGCGATGATCCGGTCGCATGCCTTCATGATGGCCTTCATAACGTGCTCGATCATGAAAATCGTTATCCCCATATCCTGACGGATCCGGAAGATCAGCTGGATGGCCTCGTCGATCTCTTTTTGGTTCAGTCCGGCAAAAACCTCGTCGAGTAGGAGGAGGCGCGGCCGGATACTGAGGGCTCTGGTAACCTCGAGGCGCTTGCGGTCCGCAAGCTTCAGGAGTCCGGCATGGACGTCTCGTTTCGCGTCGAGACCGGTGAAGCGCAAGAGCTCGCGTGCCTTATCCCTCGCCTCTTGGAGATTGGTGAGTCTCTCACCATAGAGAACGCCTGTAGCAACGTTATCGAGGACCGAGAGCTCCTTCAGAGGCCTGACGAGCTGGAATGTGCGCGCGATACCGAGCCGAGCGATCTGATAGGGGCTCAAATTCGTGAGCTCTTTATCCTTCTCTTTGTCCCGAAAGCGTATGCTTCCCTCTTCCGGCCGGTGGAATCCGGAGATGCAGTTGAAGAGGGTTGTTTTACCGGAACCGTTGGGGCCGATCATCCCTACGATAGTCCCCTCGTCAACGTCGAAGTCAATCCGGGAGAGGGCAGTCAGCCCTCCGAAGCGCTTTGTGATCGTTCGCCCCTTGAGCATACCTACGCGCGCCTCCGCCGGCTGAAGAAGGCAACCATGCCGTCCGGCATGAAGATGATGACTCCCATGAACATCGCTCCGTAAATAACCCGGGCAATCTCCGGTCTGACGAAGAGTGAGAGGAGCTCGTTGACCACGGTGAGCAGGGCCGCCCCGAGCAGAGGCCCTGCCCACGATTTCCCTCCGCCGAAGACCGCCATGAGCACAATGAGGATGGAAATGTTGATATCAAAGACGATATCCGGATGGATGTATGAGATGTAGTAGGCGTAGATCCCGCCGGCAACGCCGGGGAAAAAGGCGCTCATGATGAAGGCTTTAATCTTGACGGCTGCGGTGTTTATCGTGAGTGTCTGAGCCACTTCTTCGTCCTCCCGGATCGAGGCCAGGCCCATCCCGAATTTCGAATGCTGAACCCGCCGGACATAAAGCAGCGTGACCGCGACCAGTCCTAGGAATATCTCATAGAAGATCGAGCGGGAGGACTGGATATCCATCTGGACGAGTTTCAGGTGAATGCCTTCGGATCCTCCTAGAAACGCCCAGTTCTTGACGATGAGGTCGACCACGAATGCGAAGCAGAGTGTGATGACCGCGAAGTAGGGACCCTTAAGCCTCAAACAAGGATAGCCGATGATCAGCGCGACAAGCGCAGCAACGCCGCCCGCGGGCAAGGCGCCGATGAAAGGGGAAAGGGAAAAATGCTGAAACAGCACGGAGGACGTATAAGCGCCGATGCCGAAGAAAGCCACGTGACCAAAACTGAGGTACCCTGCAAAGCCGCCGATGAGGGTCCAACTCTCAGCGAGAATGATGAAGAGAAACATCTTAAATAAGAATGAGAGAAAATAGGCCGGCGGCCGGATCAGTGGAAATATCGCCAGGAGCGCAAGACCTATAAGAAAGAAGCTCGATTTTTTTCCCATCGTCTAACTCTTGAAGAGCCCTTCCGGCTTTATGAGAAGGATCACGATTAGCAGACCGAAGAGGAGGACATTGATCCATTGCTGGGGAAAAAAGGCGCCGCTTAATCCTGTGATGAGGCCGATGATGAGTCCTGCGAGCGCCGATCCAATGATGCTTCCAACACCCCCCACAATGACCACAAGGAAAAGGTAGATAAGCCAGAGATTGTGAGCCGGGGGATTGAAGGAGTACATGTAAGCCATGGCGACGCCTCCTGCGCCGGCAGATGCGAGTGCCAGCCCAAACGCGATCATCGAGACCCTCGTCAATTTGATGCCCTGAAGGGCGGCTCCTTCCGGATCTTGCCACGTGGCCCGCACGGCCTTTCCCGTGCGTGTCTTGTGCAGGAAGAGATAGATTGCGGCAATCCCCAGAATCGACACGCAAAAGGCTAGCAGGCTGGAAACCCTGATGATGATCTCTCCGATGAAGATCGCCTTGCTCGAGTATGACGTGGTGATCAGCCGCTCGTCCGAGGTCCAGGCGACGAGCATCAAGTTCTCAAGAATGATAGCCAGTCCAAAGGTAAGGATCATCGAGGCAACGACGATATCCTTCGAGCGGGTAATGGGCTGGATGAGAAAACGATGGATCAAGAGGCCGGCGAAGAAGAGCACGGGAAGGCTCACGATGAGCGAAAGGATCGGATCGACGCCGTAGAGCACGAGTCCCCAATAGGCGATGTAGGCGGCAAGGATGCCGAACGCTGCATGGGCGATGTTGATCACCTTCATGACCCCCCAGGTGAGGCTGAACCCAACCCCGAAGAGGGCGAAGATGCCGCCCATGAGAAGGCCGCTCACTATCGACTGGATAACGACCGCGGTGTTGAACATAGGAGCTAAGCAACAAGGAAGGAAAGGGCAAGACCTTTCCTTCCTTGTGCATCAGTGTCCCGCATCAAGCCGGGCCTTTCATTTCCATGGGGGTTTCGGATAGACGGCGGCGTGCGTGCGCATCTCCGGAGGCCAGATCAGCTCCACGTTTCCGTCGATCACCTGGGTCAGATAGGCAAAGGGTTTCGGCAGCCCCTTAGAATCGAATTTAAAATTCCCGGCGATGGTTTTCACTTCATGCGATCTCAGCCAGTCCCTGATCTTTGTCTGGTCAAGGGTCTTGGCGCCTTCCACGCCTTGCTGAAGGGTCTGCATCCAAGCGTAGCCGAATCCAAAATAAAGTGGAGGCTCATCCTCTTTGTATTTATCTTTCGCTGCTTTGATGACCTTGTCATTGCCGGGATACTTCAGCTTGTAGTGCCAGCTGGTGCCCGAAAAGACATAGTCGCCGTCTTTGCCCAATTCCTTCGTCCACTCGGGGATGACGCTGCCTATTCCCTGAGCGATGGCCTTAGGAGAGTAGTCGAGAGCCTTACAGGCACGGATCGTCATAACACCGTCAGGAAACATGCCACTGGCAAAGAGAAGGTCTGCCTTCATCTGTTTGGCCTTCATGATCATCGTGTCCGCCGTGGTAAGAGGAAGGTTGTACTTTTCGTCGATGACGATTTCCATACCTGTTTCCTTGCATCCCTTATAGATACTGTCCATGAACGAGACGCCGATAGGATTGTTCATCGTGAAGATCGCCACTCGCTTCGGGCGTTGGTCAGCCGGTACGGTCTTCATCCATTCAAAAAAGCCGACGAACCACCACTCCCCCATCAAGGGCGGGCCGCCAAACGAATACGTGTAGCCCTGGGAAAAGGAGACCATATGGCCGCCCATCGAGACATAGACCATTTTATACTTCTCGACGACGGGCATAACCGCTGTGCACGCCGTTCCGGGATAGCCGCCCAGGAGAAGATCAGCCTTATCCACCGTGATGACCTTCTCGATGAGGGAGACCGCTTCTTTCGCATCGCTCTTATCATCATAGATAATAAGTTTCACGGGCCTGCCGAGAAGGCCGCCCTTGCCGTTGATCTCTTCCGCCCAGAGCTGATAACCCCGCTCGACCCATTTACCGGTTGCCGAGTAGGTTCCGGTCAAAGGCAGAGAACCGCCGATGACAATGGGCTTTTGTGCGCCATGCACCGGGCTTTGCTGCCCGGCATAGAGAGAGAGAAAAAAACAGGTGAAAAGCACAAGCACGCCAATGAACAACTTTTTCTTCATCCTTAGTCCCTCCTCGTTACGCCCCTGGCCCTTCAACCAGAGAGCTAGATATAAGCCCTCCCTCACAGGATGAGGGCGACCGGCCTGACCCAGCCTGCACCCGCAGCCTTGATCTTGATGGGAAAGCAAACTATTTTGAACCCGTGCGGCGGAAGCTTGTCAAGATTGGTCATCTTCTCCATATGGTAGTATTCCTTCTCGATACCGGCAAAATGTCCTTCCCAGATCAAAGTAGCGTCTTTGGTCTTCGTATATTCCTGTGCGATGTAAGAGAGCGGCCGGTCCCAACTCCACGCATCCGTACCGACGATCTTCACCCCGCGCTCCAGAAGCCATAGGGTAGCTTCCCTGCCCATGCCGCAGCCTCGCATGAGATACTCGGTCCCGCCCCAATAGGGAGCCGCACCCGAGCGAACGAGCACGATATCCAAAGGTTTGAGCTTGTAATCAATGTCCCGCAGAGCCTCCCCCACATCCCGAGCCGTCACCCTGTAACCATCCGGTTTGTCGCTGAAGTTCAAAACGACGCCGTCCGAGAAACACCACTCCAGCGGCGTCTGGTCGATGGTTCGAGCCGGCTCACCGTTGTTCATCGTGGGATGGTAATGCCAGGGTGCATCCAAATGGGTTCCGCTGTGCGTGGTGAGCTGGATGTACTCGATCGCCCAGCCAAGCCCTTTTGGCAGATCCGCAGCAGTGGTTCCCGGGAAGAAACTTTTCATGTGCTCCGCACCTTTTGCGTGATCCCAGTAATCGATCAGGGTCGGCATCGAGGGCGGGTCGCTGTGAGTTTGATCTTCGATGGCAATTCCCAAGTCAACCATTTTCACGGCCATCACTCCTGTACGTTGGCTGACGATGGTTTCGCGGGCAGTTCGATGGCCAGCAAAGAAAGCCACACTTCATGCTGCCAAGAATGCGACTCATCAGGGGAGCCACAAGGCACCGGATGCGTTATACAGTGATTCATTATGAGACAGAACACCGCCCTTCAATAGGACTCTCTTATTCATTCTAGCAGACTACGTGCACAGTCGCAAAGTCCTGCACAAGTCAAGTCCTTCTGCGGTGCAGGTAAGAGTTTATGCAGGGACCTGCGACCATAAGAAGTACACCCATTACATTTCGTTGTCCAGTTATTTCTCAGGTGAAGCAAATGCCATTATGTCGATTGTTTACAAAACTGCCCGAGGACTTTATCGGTGTCGTGCTCGGAAATTGAATCTGACAAATGCTCTAGTTTCACTGTTAGCACTTATAATGTGGT
>JADGQN010000287.1 GCA_017881765.1 Syntrophobacterales bacterium
GATTCTTGTAAATAATGCCGGAATCTCGAAGCCGGGCATGCTCCACAAGATGTCCGTGGATGTGTGGGACGAGGTGGTTAACATCCAGATGAGGGGTCCGTGGCTTTGTATCCAGGCCGCCTCGAAGTATTTCATGGAACAGAGCTATGGTCGGGTCGTTAACGTGACGTCGGTCGCCGGCGTAGTGGGGACGATAGGCCAGATCAATTATGCTGCCGCAAAAGGCGGCGTCATTTCCTTGACCAAGTCTGCCGCCAGGGAGCTGGCCAAGTTCAACGTTACCTGCAATGTCATTTCGCTCGGTATTGTGACGACAGAAATGACCCACACGATCTCTACCGATGAAAAACTTAAAGAGATTTACACAAAACGGATTCTACTCGGCCGGTATGCCGAGCCAGAGGACGTATCGCCGGCTTTTGTCTTCTTTGCGTCAGACGATGCGCGTTACATCACAGGACAGCTCTTGTGCGTTGATGGCGGTTATGGCATGACCTAGGAGCCCAAGGGGGTGAGAGGTTAGAATCACATTACACATTTTAAGAGGGAGGTGTTTCGATGGCTGATGTACCAACGACAATAAAGACATGGCAGATGGTAACGCCGTGGGGTAAGAACAAAGAGACTGGAGAGGTCATCCAGGGGAAGCTCGCGAAGACGGAGATACCTGTACCGCCGTTAAAAGAGGGCGACGTGCTCGTTCAGGTGGCAGGTTGTGGCGTCTGTCACACCGACCTCGGATATTTTTATGACAGCGTTCCCACCGTCAGCAAGCCTCCGCTGACCCTTGGTCACGAGATCGCCGGGACCGTAGTTGCAGGTGACGCAGCCTGGATCGGCAAGGAAGTGATCGTTCCCGCTGTTATGCCGTGTCGCAAGTGCGCACTTTGTAAATCGGGTCGCGGCAACCGGTGTCTTGCGCAGCTGATGCCAGGCAACAGTCTCGGGATTTATGGCGGCTTCTCCAGCCACATTCCGGTTCCCGCAATTGACCTGTGCCTCGTACAGGACAAGAAGGGTTATGCGCTGGAACAGCTGGCAGTGATAGCTGATGCGGTGACAACTCCCTACCAGGCGGCCAAAAGAGCCGATCTCCAGCCGGGCGATAACGTGATCGTGATTGGTGCTACCGGCGGAGTCGGGGTTTACGTGTGCCAGACCTTGAGAGCACTTGGGGCGAAGTCTGTTATCGGTATCGCGAGAAACCCGGACAAGCTGAAGAGGGCCTTGGAGTATGGCTGCGACCACGTGATAAGCACGGTCGACAAGGTAAACAAAGACGTCGTCGGCGAGTGGAGGACCTACTGTAAATCGAAAGGCCTGCCGAATACAGGATGGAAGATCTTTGAAGTAACCGGAACGAAAGCCGGACAGGACCTCGCTCTCGACATGCTCTCCTTCGTCGGAAAGCTGATCCTGGTCGGTTTCGGTATGGCTAAGAGCGAGTACATGATGTCCAAGCTGATGGCGTTCGATGCTGAGATCATCGGGACGTGGGGTTGCCTGCCGGAGTATTACCCCATCGTACTCGACATGGTGCTGAGCAAAAAAATCGTGATTGACCCGTTTGTCGAGGTAAGGGCATTGAGCACGATAGCGGCAACATTCGATGAGATACACAAGGCAGGATCCCCTGCCAAGAGAGTCGTACTGAAACCAGACTTTTAAGGGTTTGACAATAAACTATTATCAGGAGGAGAACTATGGGACTTGAATGGATGCCAAGAGAACACGGTAAGAAGAACCATGACCGGTATGGCACAGAGCACTGGGGGACAGAAGCCCCGTGCGTTGTGTACGAGAAGAAGCCCCTGACAGACCCGAAGGGGAATGTTGTGAAGGGACTTTACGTTTCGTGGATCAGACTGAACAATCCGAGTCAGTACAACTCTTACACCACCGAGATGGTGAAGGGCGTCATCGCCGGTTTCGAGAATTCTTCGACGGACCGTGAAGTCGTGGCAACGGTCTTCACCGGCACAGGCGCCAATGCGTTCTGCACGGGCGGAAACACGAAGGAATACTCCGAGTATTACAGCATGAGGCCGGAGGAATACGGCTCATACATGGAACTCTTCAACAACATGGTCGACTCGATCCTTATGTGCAAGAAGCCGGTTATCAACCGGGTGAATGGCATGAGGGTTGCCGGCGGCCAGGAGATCGGTACGGCATGCGACCTGACGATTACCTCAGACCTCGCGATTTTCGGCCAGGCCGGTCCGCGCCACGGCTCTGCCCCGGTGGGCGGCGCCTCTGACTTCCTGCCTTCCTATCTCAGCATCGAAGACGCGATGTGGAGCTGCGTCAGCTGCGAAATGTGGAGTGCCTACAAGATGGCCTGGAAAGGTCTTCTGACCAAGGTCCTGCCGGTCCTGAAGGACGAGAAGGGTGCCTGGGCAAGGAACCCGCAGATCATAACCGATAAGTTCATCGACAACGGTGAGATCGTGTACGGTGAATATAAATCTGGCGATGCAATGAAACAGGCCAGAGGATGGGTAAATGAGAAACTGAAGAACAACGACTACGACTTCGCGCTGCTGGATGCGGAAACCAACCGGATCTGCTGGATTTTCGCCAACCTCTTTCCGGGCTGCCTGGCGAAATCGATTGATGGTATCAGGCAGAAGAAGAAATTCTTCTGGGATACGATGAAGAACGATCACCGGCACTGGCTCGCAGCCAACATGATGGGCGAGGCCTACCTGGGCTTCGGCGCGTTCAACTCGAAGAAGATTACGGGCACGGACACGATCGATTTCATCAAGTACCGTCAGCTCGTTGCCGAGGGAACGCTGGTGAACGAGAAATTCATGGAAGACGTACTGGGCAAACCACAGCAGAAGTAGTAATGCTGCAACACGAACACGAAAGGGGGGCTTAAGCCCCCCTTTTTCTTTCCCGGAAGTCCCCGTTCGGGTCCAACGTCGTTGTAGCTTTGCGAAAGGAAATGTGGTAAATGAGAATCAGACGCCTATCACATGCTGAAAAGCTGATAGCCTCTAATACCGATTTGTATTCAAGTTGGAGACCGAGGCGGCAGCGAGGAGCCCCACCCGCAAGCGGGTACCTGGGCGTACCTGGGAGTACGTCGAGGAGAGCGATAGCGAAGCATCCTGTAAGGACGCAGCGACAACGAAGGTATACAGCTTGAAGGCGAATCGGCATAATTAAAAGGAGGGAATGATATGGCTTACCAGCTAATCAATTACGAAAAGAAAGAGAAGGTTGCCCGCATCACGCTCAATGTACCGCCGCTCAACTGGATCACCATCCCCATGCTGAAAGAGATCAATGACGCGCTTGTCGACGTGGGAAAGGATCAGACGGCCAAACTGCTTATTTTTGACCACGCGGGGGAGAAGGCGTTTTCCAGCGGTGTCGACGTGGCGGATCATACGGACGACAAGGTGGAAGAGATGATCAAGACCTTCCACCACACGTTCAGGCTCATGTATGAGATCGACATCCCTATCGTCGGGCTCGTGAACGGCGTTTCGTTGGGCGGTGGCTGCGAGCTTACAAGTTTTTGTGACATCGTGTTGGCCTCGGACCGATCGAGGCTCGGCCAGCCGGAGATCGCAGTGGGGGTCTTCCCGCCGGTTGCCGCTGCCTGGTTCAGCAAGATCGTCGGCCTCAAGAAGACTTACGAACTTCTTTTCACGGGCAAGATGATCGGCGCACAGGAGGCGAAGGAAATCGGCCTGGTCAATGCGGTCTTCCCTGTGGCCAGCTTTAGAGAAGATGTGGACAAATTCGTGGCCGAGATACTGAATAAGAGCCGCCCGATCCTGATCTGGACAAAGCGAGCGATCAGGGCGAGCCTCGGCGTGAATTTCCCCGACAGCCTGCGCTCAGCTGAGGTGCTCTATCTCGACGGATGCATGAAAGCGGAGGATGCCAAGGAAGGCATTGCCGCGTTTATGGGGAAAAGGAAAGCGGTCTGGAAGGATAAATGAGCCACCGGATAAGGCACACGCCGAAAGCCGAGATCGAGTCAAGGCTGGAGCGGTTGAAACCCTTAGTGGAAAAGGCCTCGCTCGACGGGGCCTTTTTTCATTACAAGATCGACTATTTCTACCTCTCGGGAACCATGCAGGATGCCTTTCTCTATGTGCGCCCCGAGGGAGAACCAATCCTCTTCGTGCGACGCGAACTGGGAAGGGCGCAACGCGAGTCTCCGCTTGAGGAGATCGTTCCTATCAAGACCTTCAGAGATATCAAGCCCTTTCTTGGTCCCCTGAAACGCGTGGGGATGCAACTCGATGTGGTTCCCTACGCGATGGCTATGAAGTTCAGGGAGATTCTCGGAGACGTGACGCTCGTCGATGTCTCCCCATTGACCCAGCAGTTGCGGAAATACAAATCGCCCTTCGAAATCAGCATTCTGGAGCGTGCGGCGGCTATCAGCAACCAGGTCTACGATGCGGTACCCGATTTCCTCAGGGAGGGATTGCGCGAGATAGAGCTGGGCGGCATGCTGGAGAATTTCGCCAAGTCTCTCGGGCACGAAGGATTACTCAGGGTGAGGTCGCTTAACTACGAGGCGTATACGTGGCACATCCTCAGCGGCCGCACCGGCAGCATCGTAAGCCAGTCCGACTCGCCTATGGGAGGGCTGGGCCTCTCCCCCGCCTTTCCCGTCGGAGCGAGTATGAAAAAGATGAAGCGTGGTGAGCCTATTCTCGTCGACTTCGGTATCTCCTACCACGGATACCACGTGGATCAGACCCGTATGTACGCTATAGGCCATATGCCGGAACCATTTGTAAAAGCTTACAACGTCTGCCGTGATATCCAATACCGGGTCCTGGATAAAGCACTGGAGGGCATGCGTACGGCTGACCTTTTCATGTACTCGAAGCAGCTTGCGGAAGACGCGGGGTTCGGAGAGAACTACCTCGGTTACGGCCTTCACAAGGTGAACTTTCTTGGCCACGGCATCGGCCTGGAGCTCGCTGAACTTCCCTTCATCGCCCGGACCCACGACTACCCCCTTGAAGCCGGCATGACCTTCGCGATAGAGCCGAAGATGGTCTTCCCGAATATGGGTGCGTGCGGCATCGAGAATACTGTACTCCTGGAACCTGGCGGCTACCGGATCCTCACGAATAGAGATGAGCAGATCACCATTGTATGAAGATTCTCTTCTCGAGCGGAACACTTTACCAGTGGCCCCTTAAGGAGACTTTTTTACTAGCCAAAGAAGCAGGCTTTGATGGCTGCGACCTTGTCGTAAACAGATCCCTCGATGACCCTCATTTCAAAGAAAGGATGCAAGAGGCCCTGGCAATCCTGCCGGCCTACTCTCTCCATGTGCCTTTCACCAGGCTTGCGATATGGGGGACGCAGGTAAGAGCACTTGCGCGCAGCGTCCAGACAGCTAGAGAGCTGGGTATACGTCTCGTTAATTTCCACCCGCCTTCATGGTTTCACCACGAGATAACGTTTTACCGTTGGTTCAGAAAGGTGCATGATTTCCAAAAGGAGCTTGACTGCCAGGATGTGCTCCTGGCCATAGAGAACATGCCTTTAATCGGAAAGCGACTGAAGCTTGCTCCTTACGTGCTCAACGATTACCAGGATCTCTTGGAGTTCGGCATCAAAAAGAATCTTTACTTCACCTTCGACACGACCCACATTGGGACTTTCGACCTTGACCCGGTGGTATCGTTTCTCAGCTTCTACAAAACAGAAAGGCTTAAGAATGTGCACCTGAGCGACTCCACGGCTGCGGAGAGCCACCTGTTTCCGGGGAGGGGAGCGTTGCCCATTGCGCGCCTCCTCAACACCATGCGGAGGGTCGGATACGACGACTTGGTTACGCTGGAGGTCGCACCCCAGGAACTCCCCGTTACCAAAGAATGGCTTGTGAGGATGATGCGGTATGCTGCCTCATTTATGAGGATGCATCTGGTTCAGGAGGAGCATGGCTAAGATCAAGCAAACCTTTATTTGCGACGCATGTGGCTACGAAACATACAAGTGGATGGGGAAGTGTCCCAGGTGCGCTGCATGGGACACCATTAAAGAGATCAAGCTGGAACAGGAAGGTGAAAAGAGGCAGGACAGGAAATTTGCCGTTACCCTGGGAGACGAGGACGTCGAAGAGGAGCGCTTACTTCTGGACATGGTGGAAATGGATCGGGTTCTGGGGGGCGGTCTCACCAAGGGCTCCTCGATATTACTCGGAGGGGACCCCGGCATAGGTAAGACTACCTTGTGTTTCGAGATTGCCGCCCGTGTGGTAGTCGA
>JADGQN010000288.1 GCA_017881765.1 Syntrophobacterales bacterium
GGAAATGCGAAACAGAAGCTACGACGAGGAGGACGACGAACCAGACGGCAATGATGGTAAGGAAGGAGGATCCATAGGCTGATCTGTGCCGAGCAATCCTACAGACCGCCTGCAGTCGCCATTGATTTCGTCGTCGTCTTTTTGTGGTAACACACAGGGTGAGCAGGCAGAAGTCAGCAGAGGGCATAGTGTGCGCTGGGCAGCGCACCGATCAGGAGGGTTAGAGTCCCTCTGGCGCCCGGATGAGGGGTGCCATATCCAAAAGCGGGGTAATGCCTCGCTGGCCGGGGAAGGCGAGATACGGAGAACCCTATGCGGGCACGAAGCAGGAAACTGCGGCTACGGACAAGGGGAGGCACCTACTGCTCGCGTTCTGTCGAAAAGACAACCGGAGGGCAGGGTGTCCACCGCGAGGTGGAATCCGAAGGGCCTGCGGAGAACTGCCGGGCCGTAGTCGAGGGAGCTATCCCTGTGACGAACCGGTCGGCCAAAGGTGGGGTAAGGTCGAGCCTGCAGTATGGAGGCGAAGGCGCATCTCATTCACCCACCGCACCAAGGTGTGTGCGGACGGCACGGCAGGGAAGATCAGTGCGTGACCCCAGGAGAACTCATGCGGTTCCCGGGTGGCTCCGGGATAAGTAACCCTATAAGCCTGCAAAGCGAAAGGGGAAGCGATGCCGCATGAGTAGTCGGACAACCGAATAGTACCTGAAGCGTGGTGAAAGCCACGTGACCGGAAAATCCGGCGGATTGAGCGGCCCGGGGAAGGCGGTTGGCAAGGATGGTTGGAGAGAGAACGTGTGCAAGATGAGTAAACATGATGAGGAGGATCAGTTCCTTGAGTGAAAAACCCGAACATCATCATGCGAGGAGACTTGCGGACTGGATCAACCCGACCGGGGCAAAGAAGGTACACTCGTTAGTGGACAAGGTGTACAAGATGAAGAACCTGGAGTTAGCCTGGCAGAAGGTGCGCGAAAACCGGGGAGCCGGGGGCATTGACGGTGAGAGCATCGAGTCGTTTGAGGCGAACCTTACGGAGAACCTCACGAGGCTTCATGAGGAGCTCAAAGCCGACGCCTATCAACCCCAGGCCGTTCGGCAGAAGATGATACCGAAGCCAGACGAGCCGGAAAAGGAGCGTGAATTAGGCATTCCCGGTATCTATGACCGGGTGTGTCAGCAGGCGCTTACCAACCGGCTTCAGCCGATCTTCGAGCCGGTATTCGATGATGCCAGCTTCGGGTACCGGAAAGGCAGGTCGGCGAAGGATGCGCTGAAGAAGGTCTGGCGAGAGCTGCAAGAGGGACGGGAGTGGATCGTAGACGCCGATCTCAAAAACTTTTTCGGGTCGGTTGATCATGAAAAACTTTTGCTCCTCATCACCCAGCGTATAGCAGACGGACGGGTGCTCAGGATCATCGAGAGCATCCTGAAGGCCGGATGCTACGCCGAAGGTGAAACGCTCCCGACAGAACAGGGAACTCCCCAGGGTGGGGTAATTTCTCCGATCCTCAGTAACATCCTTTTGACTCCGTTTGATGGGGAGATGAGGAAGAAGGGCTACCGGTTGACTAGATATGCCGATGATTGGGTCGTGACGTGCACGAGCCGGTCGGAGGCGCAAGCGGCGCTTACCGCCGCGAAGCGGATACTTGAGAAGCTGGGAGTCACGCTCCATGCCGAGAAGACGCGTATCGTGCATGTACGGCAGGGGTTTGAATTTCTCGGCTTCAAGATCAAGCGGGGGAAGCCGTCGTCGTTGAAGCTTGCCCCCGAAAAGATCCGTAGCGGCGTAGTGCCGGGCAGTCTTTATGCTTATCCTCGTGAGAAGTCGGTCAGACACTTCAGGGAGCGGCTACGCAGGCTCACGCGGCGGAAGGCTCCCCTGAAGACACAACAACTGATTGTACAGATCAATCCCGTCATACGCGGCTGGGGGAACTATTTTTGCAAAGCCCACGTCCGTAAGCTCTTCAACCAACTGGATCGTTGGATTGTGCGTCGTATACGGTCGCACAGGTGCAAGCGCTGGCGTAATGCAGGATGGAAGAAACTCCCAGAAAAGCGTTTGTACGGACAAATGGGTCTTGTTAACCTTATCTCGCTAATACCCTCTCTTGCATCTGCCCACAGGCGATCCTTGTGAAAGCCGGATGCGGGAAAACCGCATGTCCGGTTTGAGCGGCGGACGGAGGCCAGCCCCTTACCAGGGCGCCTCCTCCGACCCGACAGCTTCCGCGCAGGAAGCAAAGGCCCGAACATGAAAGAGCGGAGGGACCAACACCTTGTCGGATGAAAGAGACGCATACAGGAAGGTTGAGATACCCGAAGCCTCCCGGAAGGCGAGGGACGGAACCCCTTTTGAGCCGGGTAGGGAGCGTCAAGCACCCGCAGCGGTAGAGGACACATCCACTCCGGAGACGACGATGCTGCTTGAGGAGGTTCTGCGCGATGATAACTTGAAAAGAGCATACCAGAAAGTGCGCTCCAACAAGGGAGCACCGGGCATTGACGGCATGACCGTCGATGAACTGGGACCCTACCTCATGGAACACGGACCACGTATCAGGGAGGCAATCCTCGCAGGAACGTACGCACCAAAACCGGTAAAGAGGGTCGATATCCCGAAGGCCGGTGGAGGGGGTGTCCGTTCCTTGGGGATACCGGTTGCGCTTGATCGTTATATCCAGCAGGCGATCCTCCAGGTGCTCACCCCGATCTTCGATCCACACTTCAGCGAGTCAAGCCACGGCTTCCGCCCGGGCAGAAGTACCCATGATGCGGTGCGATGCGCCCGGCAGTATGTGGAAGAGGGCTACCGCTATGTGATCGACCTCGATTTGGAAAAATTCTTCGACAACGTCAACCAGGACATGCTTATGGCCAGAGTGGCCAGACGGGTCAAGGATAAGAGGCTCCTCAAGCTGATCAGAGGGTTTATAACCTCGGGCATCATGCACGGAGGCCTCGTCGAGGTGCACGTGAAGGGGACACCTCAGGGGTCGCCACTCTCGCCGTTGCTCTCCAACATCCTGCTTGATGATCTGGACAAGGAGCTGGAACGGAGGGGACACCGCTTCTGCCGCTATGCGGACGATTGTAACACCTATGTGAAATCGAAGAAGTCCGCGGACAGAGTGATGGAGTCGCTGACCCGGTTCATCGAAACAAAGCTCAAACTCACGGTGAACCGGAAGAAGAGCGCAGTCGGGAGACCCTGGGTAAGGAAATTCCTGGGCTATGCCATGACGTGGGACAGGAAGACACGATTGAAGGTGGCGCCGGAATCGGTACGGCGGTTTAAGGACCACATCCGGGAGCTGCTGCGTAAGGGTAGGGGGAGGTCAATCGACACCACGATACAGGTGCTGAAACCGCTCCTTGCCGGCTGGATGCAGTACTATAAACTCGCAGCAGTGAAAGGTACGTTCGAATCCCTGGATGAATGGCTGCGCAGGAAACTGCGCCGTGTACTGTGGAAGCACTGGAAGAAACCACGCACCCGAATGAAGAGGCTCATACAACGGGGACTCGACAAGGAACGCGCCCGTATCTCGGCTTACAACGGTCGCGGCCCGTGGTGGAACGCCGGAGCCTCCCACATGAATCAGGCCGTGCCGACCACATGGTTCGCTCAGCGGGGACTCGTGAGTCTCCTTGACATGCATCGGAGTTTTAACAAGCTTTCATGAACCGCCGTATGCCGAACGGCACGTACGGTGGTGTGAGAGGTTGGGGTCGTGAGACCCCCGCCTACTCGATTCAACATTTTCATCGGTAATCGCTAGTCTCAGGAGTTACCGCAAGGTGAGGACTTGTAGGTGCAGTGCTCAGTCCCTCTCCATCTCGCCAGGTCAACAAAACACCTACTAATGGCGCGTGCCGGCCTTCTCGCCGCTTGCTACATTACCAGGAGAAAGAGGTTACCCCGTTCCTGACGAGAAAATGGAAGCGAAGAATGGAGCCTGCCGGAGAGTAGATGGTTCTTTATTTACTTTCCTTTACAAGTGCATTATGCTGTAAGCTAATGAATAGAAGACCTGCTCTGTTCCTACTCATCTTTTTCTCCCTCTCCATTCTGGGGCTTGCATTTCATCACCACGCGGATGGAACCGCACATGATAATTGTTCTGTCTGCTTTAATGTCTCCCACCACGCAAATTTCGCTTTTCACGATGTTCCTCAAATCTCACCACCAGCTTCCCTTGTTCTCCTCACCTCTTTAGAGAATAAGGTCCGCCCTCCCTCCGTTTGTTATTCTTCGTACTCAAATCGAGCTCCCCCCGCTTAGTATCCGAATCCTCAAGCTGTTCTGATCAAAGAGACGCAAAGAAGATTACATCACAAGAATCGGATATGCGGAGGTGCCATCATGAAAGTTATGATTACGCTCGTTTCGCTGCTTATATTTTCATCAGGTGCATATGCTCAAACCCTGGAAGATCGACTGAACGTCCTCGAGGAAAGCCTCAAGAAGCAGGAGCAGACCATCCAACAAATGAAAAGCCTCCAGGAGACGTTCAAGAAGCAGGAACAAACCCAGGAACAAACCATTGACGAGCAGCGAAAATTAATCGAAGAATTGAAAGCCGCGGTCAAACAGCCCCAGCCCGCTGCACCGCCCGCGGCTGCGGTGACGCCTCAGGCGGTGCCCTCCGGCCAGATGCAGCAGCAGGTGCAGGAGCTAAGGGAAAAAGTGGACCAGGTGGTCGAGGCGCAGAAGAAGACCGTTCCGAGCGTCTTCAATCCTGCCATCGGGTTCGTAGGTGAGACCATCTTCTCGTACAACAGCAAGAATTCACAGCAGACGGGCAGCAGCAGGCCGGGCGGCTGGGATGTCTTCCAGCGTTCTGTGGAACTGAACGCGGCCGCGTCGGTCGATCCCTTTGCGCGCGGTTACGTGGTGATCAACGCCTCCGTCGATCCGACTACCGGCGAGGCCACCGCTGGGGTGGAGGAGGCCGCGATCGTCACGACGTCGCTGCCGTGGAACCTGACGGTGAAAGCAGGACGGTTCTTCGGCGAATTCGGCCGGTTGTCCTACATCCACGATCATGAACTCCCCTTCGTGAACCGTCCGCTGGTGCTTGACCAGTATGTCGGCGGCGAATCGAAGACGGACGGGGTACAGGTCAACTACCTGCTGCCGATTTCGCATTATGTGAGCCTGACAGCGGGCGTTGGTACCCAGTTCGGCGATACACCAAACAGTGTCGGCAATTTTCGTAGCGCCAATAATTTGAACTATTGGGGTCGAGCCTCCACGTACTTTGACCTGACACCCAATATCTCATTCGAACCCGGGCTTTCTGGCATGTGGAATCCGAACACAACTGACCTTGGCGGCCCCCAGCTTCAGCCCAATGGCAGTATATTCACCCAGCGCCAGCGGCGCATGGTAGGAACAGACATTACGTTCGCCTACAGGCCGCTCCGCAACAATCAGTTCAAGAGCCTCACGTGGGGCACGGAACTGCTTTACAGCGACAATCGCTATGACGTTACTTCGCCGGACGGCAACCTGTCCACCCAGACCGTTGGCTCCTACGGCCTGTACTCGTATCTCGCCTACAAGTTCCATCGGCAGTGGACAACCGGCGCTGTGTTCGACTGGGTGGAAAACTTGCAGAACAACCAGGCCAGAACCTCCGCGTATTCCGCCTACGTCACGTGGGCCTTGAGCCACTGGAATCAGCTGCGGCTTCAATACACGCACACCAACAACAACGCCGCGACCGGCCTGCAACCCAATGACGCCGTTTATCTGCAATGGTCGTGGATCATCGGCTCACACGCGCATGGCTGGCAGGAACGCTGACCCTGCAAAGGAGGAGAACCTACTATGAAATCAAGACTACTCCGTTTGTTATCAATCATCACCCTTGCCGGGGCCTTGTCCATGGGAGCAATGCCCGCTCACGCGGCCAAGATCCGCGTTGTCACGACGCTGACCGATTTGGCGGACTTTGCGCGCGCTGTCGGCGGCAACCTGGTAGAGGTTAACAGCTTGGCCACGGGCGTCGAAGACACGCACGGGGTTCCCATGAAACCGAGCTTCGTGCCGATGATGAACCGAGCGGACCTCATGATCCTGGTGGGGTTCGATTGCGAGCATTCTTTCCTGCCCGCGCTGCTGGAAGCGAGCAAGAATCCGCGCATCCAGGTAGGCACATCCGGGTACGTGGACTGCTCGGCGGGCATCACTCCGCGGGAGGTGCCCTCATCAACCGATCATTCCGCGGGTGACGTTCAT
>JADGQN010000289.1 GCA_017881765.1 Syntrophobacterales bacterium
GCCGGAGCAGCCGCGGTTTCTGGCGCCCGGCCCATGCCTTATAATGCTTACATGGTCCAGATAGCGAAGACGATGGTTAAGAGGGCGATCCTTGGCTGCGCCTAGTAGCGATTCGTATTCAAGTGTATACCTCGTTGCCCTTCGGCCTGTTCTTACTCGACGTACCGCAAGGTACGCCTGCGTAGCCCAGGCCTCGGCTCGCCTCGGTCTCCATCTTGACTACGAATCGCTACGCCAAGACGTAAGGTCATGTAAAATGAGCAAACGCTATTGCGGTAAGAATCGACATTAGGGAATTAAGGCGGCAAGGTGGAAATAGAGATCAAGTTTTGGGGAAACATTGGCTATTACTCGCCCGAAGCCAGGGGTAGATTCTCTCTGAAAAAATCCCTGGACGAGGGCAAAACCGTTCAGGAAGTGATAGAGGACCTTAAATTCCCGAAGGAATTAAATTACATTATTACGGTAAATAACAGGACTATCGAGGCCGAGTACTTCCTTAAAGATGGGGATGAGGTGGCCCTTTTTGCGCCATTCTCGGGAGGGTGAAAGACCGACCGCTACGCTGGGACGCAGGACGTCCGCTACGCTCGGACGACCGTCCGCCACGGCGGACTGGGACGATGAAGAGCAGAGGGAGGGAGGAAGACCGTTTCACTAGGAAGATGGAAGAGAGAAACATGAACTCAACAGTCAGCGCTAGCCGTTCTTTGCAATTGCTTCCTAGCGAAGCGGTCGTCCTAGTCGCACGACCGTGCGACAGTCTTCCCTCGGTAGTAAACAAACTTTGGGATATCATTCTCACATAGGAGGTTGATATGACGCTGAAAGTTTTGAGGAGTCCCCTCAGATATGTACAGGGCCCGAATGCCCTTGTTCACATGGGCGAGCAACTGGAGATGCTCGGCATCAAGAACCCTCTGATTCTGGCCTCTCCCAGCGCAAAGAAGATCGTAGGACCCGTACTCGGCCGGGCGCTGGAAGAGAAAAAGATCAGGTACGCCACGATCGAATTCGGCGGACAGTGCAGCTTCAAAGAGATAGAACGCGTGAAAAACGCGTGTCTCGCGGGAGACCATGACGCCATCATTAATTGCGGAGGAGGCAAAACCGTCGATACGGGCCGAGCTGCCGCCACAGGGCCTGCAACGAATGTGCAGAAGAACCCCCCTGAATTCATCCCGAAATTCGGAGCCGGCGTGGCCTGCATCAATGTTCCCACGGTCGCTGCCACTGATGGCTCGACGTCCGCTTCTGCTCTCGTATACTCGGACGACGGCACGGTGGAGGCACTATTGAAGTTTCCCACCAACCCGACCATGGTCTTCGTGGATACGGCGGTGATCGCCAAATCCCCTGTTCGGCTGCTTGTAGCCGGCATGGGAGATGCGCTGAATACGCACTTCGAAGCTGACATGAATCACAGAACCGCCAGCTTGTCGGTTGGGACGCGCGCTCTGAGTACGATCACCGGCAGGGCCCTGGCCAAGCTTTGTCTCGATATCCTGCTGGAGTTTGGTCTCCAAGCCAAAAGAGAAGCCGAAGCAGGAATACCCGGGCCAGGGCTTGAGGCAGTGGTCGAAGCTAGTGTGCTGCTGAGCGGTCTCGGCTTTGAAAACTGCGGACTATCCGCGGCTCACGCAGTGGCGCATGGGTTTGACCACGTTCGCGAGTCTTTTGACCGGCCCCCGTATCATGGCGAGCAGTCCGGGTTCGGCACCCTGACGCAGCTCATCCTTGAAGCACGAAGCCCTGCCTTCCTGGACAAGATTTTTGGGTTCTGCAAGGCAGTCGGGTTGCCGACCACGTTTGAAGAGCTTGGGCTCAAGAACGCAAGCGATGAGGTTCTGGAAAAGGTGGCTGACGCCGCCTCCAGGAGTCAGCTGATCCAGTCCATGATCGGGGCGCGCAAGGAGCGTGACGCGGAGGGTCGATTTTACGATAACTGGGAAATCTTCAATGCATTGAAAGCCACTGACGTATACGGACGGGCATTTGCGAGGCGAAGCTCATCGTAGAGTGATGGCCCCCTTTCCTCGATCAGCAGCCCATCGGGCGGAAAGATCGTTTTCCGTCCGGTCTTGTCTAGATGACAGAAGCACTGACCTTTCAACGACGGCCAGGCATCTCGACAAAGGGGTCTGAGCTAAGAGCAGGGCACAGAGCACGCCAGTCGCATTGGCTCCCATATCGGCGTATTCAAAGGTGCGGTAGCCGCTCAGACGCTGAAGGTATTCCAGGCTTATTCCCAAAATGACAAAGGCCAGCGCCATTGCCCATCGGGCCCGATTCCCTGTATAGATCTGGCCGAACCAGAACGTTATGGCAATGTAGGCGGCAAAATGACCGAGTTTGTCATTGCCTCTGAACTGGCCCATATGGGGTGGATTCGGCATCAACGAAACAACTATCACGAACATGATCAATAAGAAACCGATGGCAAGCCAGAGATTTGGAAATCTGAGATCATTCAAGAGAGCTGGCTCCTTCTCACAACGTACTAATATGACTCCTTCCTTCATCATTTGTGTCGCCCCTAAATTTCACACTCTTGTTTCCGGTCGGCGCTATAGTCAGGAACAGAATTCGGTCCGGGGGCGAACATCACGTTGTTCTCTTTCTCCCGCGGTTTCTCATTCGCAAGTTTTTCCGCATCCTTGTACCTCACCACCTCGTCCGCAAACTTCACCATGACGAGAACCAGCTTGTCATTTCTGACAGAATATGTTGCCGTGATTTTGCCCTTCGCAAGAGTCTGCCCATTCCTCTTTGATTCATAATCAGCGTTGGCTACCACGCAACTCTTCTTGTCTCCCGTTGTTTCAAATTTGCCTATAGAGGTATCGAACGAGAACCGGTAGATCTTCCTTTGTTGCTCTGCCGCGGCTTCAAGCCGGTTGGAGCCAATCATATAGCTTCTGAAGTTGGAAGCAAAGAGTTGCGTGTCTCCATAACCGCTTGCCGCCGTGTACTGGTCAGCAAGGATCTTCAGGTCTTGCTCCAGCAAATCCTCCGCAGCAGCATACCCGGCAAACCCGACGAACATGATGACAACTACTATTAAACGTTTCATTCCTTCCCTCCCTTTTCTTTTGTGATACCCGGAATTGTCCCATGTAGTTCTACACCCAAAATAATTCTTCCAACCTTCATGAGTAATAGTAACGGTGCTCATTAAGAAAAACAATCGGTCAGCGGGTTATTTTTTGTAGGTAAAAGGGATTAAGCGTAAAGGCTTAAGCACACATGGACTGCAGCACCTCAAACCAACTTCGTATAGTTGAACTTGCTTAGATCAGCGCGGCCCTACCCCATTGAAATGGAGGCAACTCCACTCAGGGATGATCTCAGATGAGACCAACGACATATAGACCATCGACTGAACGGGCACGTACCGAGCCGGAAACTTGGTGTCCCTCTTCTGTTCTGCCCATGGCCTCATTACCCGTTTTTCACACTCCTTGGAGTGAAAGAGCTGGGTGGGGCTTTTCTTCGTGCACGTCGTGCCGCAGATACAGACGATCTCGCCATAATTACGCCCCTTGAGCCGTTCAGCCTGGATGTTCAGAGCCCTCACACAGACCTTGCATAAGCTCAATGCATTTTTTTCATCCATGTCGCTGCCACAGCGGGAACAGGCAAGGGTACCGAATCTCTTGGGGTGATCAGGATAGATTCGGTACCGCATACCCAGCACTTGAGGACCTTGATGTCATGATGGCTGTCATCGACCATATGCCCGAAACCACACTTTTGACAGATCATAGGCCCCCTTTGTCTCTGTTGGCTATCGCTTCTCCCTCTCAGTGGAGTATGGAGTGACTCGCAACGATAAGGTGTATACTCGTTACCCTCGATTGTCCGGACATTTCCTGACTCTGCTATTTACTATTCAATTTTTGAAACTAGGGCTATAATTCAGGTAAGCATATGCGGAGACTTTTAACACCCTTTCTTCCGCTTTTGGGCCTGGGGTTGCTTGCCCTCATGTTCTTCGTCAAGATGGACACCCTTTGGGAAAAGGTCAACGTATTTTGGCTGATGGCGTTTATATTTCATCTCCCTCTAATATTATTTTTGCTTGCCGCCGTCATGGTGGAATTAATAGCAGTTGGGGAAAAGAAAGATATGGGACGTTGTGACGAGAAGTAAGTTGACAGGAGGTAGAGATGAAAAAAATTATGTTCGCTTTGGTTTTGCTTCTGTCAATGGCTCTCATCTGTCCAACCCACACAGATGCTCGTGGTGGTGGTCACGGAGGTCACGGTGGTGGTTTCCACAGTGGCGGATTTCGCGGTGGGTATGGGTATGGTGGCCGGGTAGCGCCATTTAGAGCCGGTGGGATTGTTGGATACCGCAGTGGAAGCTATTATGGACCGGGATATGCTGTAGTGCCCTCTGGGTATTATGGGTCGGGCTGTTACCAGGACTGCGTGCCCGTTTATGATCAATATGGCCACCCGCTCCTGGACGCAGAGGGAAACGAAGTCTATGACTGTGTATGCAGGTGATTTCGAGACACAGTGATTCATGAGCCTGTATCTTCAAATTAGCTGGATTGAAACTGCCAGATCAAACTAACCCTACAACGATATTTAATAATGTTTTGCCTTGCACTACGACGCTTATTCTGCTATTCTCTCGAAAACGATCGAGAGGAGGCAGCCTATGCTACCCGAGTGCAGATGCGAGACCGATCCATATCCGATTCCCAAGTTTGACCTCGACAGAAAGGACATCAAAGATCTCATTGAGGAGTTGAAAGGGTTCCACGAACAGTTTCGTGACTGCTTTTCACGTCAGGAGCCAAGAGATAACTTCTTTCAGTACATGGTGGGGCAGCTGAGCCAGGTTGAACGGAAGTCAATCGAGCCGATCGCACTGAGCGTCAAGGATGCCAAGGTCCGGGCGATGCAGTTCTTCGTCAGCGACGTTGCCTGGAATGACGAAGAGGTCATGTCCATTTATCGTAGTATGATAAGCGAA
The DNA here is from genome assembly GCA_017881765.1 of Syntrophobacterales bacterium. Taxonomy (GTDB): domain Bacteria; phylum Desulfobacterota; class Syntrophorhabdia; order Syntrophorhabdales; family WCHB1-27; genus JADGQN01. Next base: position 4,987 of record JADGQN010000289.1, read on the forward strand.
GACATGGGAGATCCGGACGGCGCCCTGATCTTCGATGAATCAGGGTTCGTGAAGAAGGGAAACGATTCAGCCGGTGTTGCAAGACAGTACTGCGGGAACATCGGGAAAGTGGAGAACTGCCAGGTCGGCGTCTTTGCCGCATATGCCTCAAGGCACGGGTATGGTTTTCTTGGCAACAGGCTCTTTGTCCCTGAAAAATGGTTTACCGATGCCTATGCCGAAAGACGCAAGAAGTGCAGATTCCCGAAGGATCTTGAGTTCAAGACCAAACCAGAACTTGCGGTCGAGCTTCTCAAGGAGGTGGTAAAGGACGGGAAGGTCCCCTTCCGCTTCATCGTTGCGGACAGCGTCTATGGGAACAGTCCCGACTTCATCGATGCCGTGGATGGGCTTCCCGGCGCTACGTACTTTGTGGCCATGCCTGACGATACGCTCTGCTGGTTACGACGCCCGCTTGTGGTGAAAAAGGAGTATCACTTCAAAGGAGAAATCCGCTCGAAGCTCCTTCTGAAAGAACCCGAGAAGGACCCCGTGTCGTTTGAAACGATTGCCAAAAATCTCAACAGCTTCTTCTGGTACCGGCGAAAGGTTTCGGAAGGAACCAAAGGGCCTATCGAATACGAATTCACCAAGAGACGGGTAGTTCTATCCAGAGGTGGCCTTCCCGGCAGAGAGGTGTGGCTGATTATGAGAAGAACCCTCGATGAATCCCCGACGTATTCCTATTTCATCAGCAATGCGGGTTTGAGCGCCCGCCTCAAACTCTTTGTATGGCTCAGCGGCATTCGCTGGGCGATCGAGCAGTGCTTTGAGGAAACAAAAACAGAACTCGGAATGGACCACTATGAGGTGCGCAAATTCCCCGGCTGGATCCACATCATGATAACCTGCATGCTGGCCCATTTCTTCCTCTGGCACATAAAGCTCAGACTGGGGAAAAAAAGCGCCAGCCATTACTCTATCGCAGCTTAGGATTCTGCTGAAAGTGGTTCTGCCCATGCGGCGCTACAACGCTACAGCCTGTATCGCCCTGGTAGCCTGGGTTCAGAAGAGGAACCATCTTGCTTACCTATCGCACAGAAAACGGAAACTGGCTCTCGTATGTCAAGTATCGTTGTAGGGCTAAATGCCCTGCTGATTTATGAACTGCTCGCTATACGGTTCTTCATAGGTTTTTCTTGAAATACCGAAGTCTAAGTGGTAATGAATTGGGAAGGCGTGTGATAGGCATCGCCGTTTAGGTATCCGATTTTAGGGGTGCAT
>JADGQN010000290.1 GCA_017881765.1 Syntrophobacterales bacterium
TGGCTCGACAGCGCTATCGCCGCTTTGTTGAAAAAGGCCTCAACCAAGGCAGGCGTGATGACTTGACCGGCGGTGGCCTTATTCGCAGTGCCGGGGGATGGTCCGCCGTACAGGCACTGCGGCGTCAGCACGCCATCCAGAAGTCAGATGAACGGCTACTGGGAAATGGCGCGTTCGTGGAACGGGTGCTGAAAGAGGCCGAAGAGCGCATGGAGCGCCGCCTCCGCCTGAAGGCTCGCGGTGTCACAATCGACACGCTCATTCGGCGTGTGTGTGAGGTCGTTGGGTGTACGGAACAAGAGGTCGTGAAGCCTGGTAAAGAGCGAACCATAGTGCGGGCGCGGAGCCTTCTTTGCTACTGGGCAGTGCGGGAACTCGGCCTCCCCCAGACCGACCTCGCCAGCATGCTTCACCTTTCGCCCGAGGGTATCAGCCTTTCGGTGAAACGCGGGGAGGCTCTGACGGAAGAGCTTGGCTGCGTGCTGCTGGAAGCTTCTGCGAAACTGGAAAACTAAAGGGCGTCCCGGAAAGCCGACCTGCTTTGGGTAACAGGCCGTAAAGATTTGACCCAAGCGCTTACACTCGCTTCTTGGGTACACGGAACCTGCATCAATGAAGGCTAATTGGCATCATTTCATAAACAGACTTGGCAGCCACAGAGAGAGCTGCGGAATAAAAAGGACAAGCAGGTTGCAGATAACCAATCCGACAAGAAACGGATAGATACCTTTGTAGACCGTGCCAAGGGGCACCTTTGCGATACCCGCTACGACGAAGACGTTGACTGCCATGGGAGGAAGGATGATCCCCATCATCATGGTAACGGATAGTATCATGCCGAACCAGACCGGGTCATACCCGAGCTTCAGAACGATAGGCAAGAAAATCGGGGTTGCCAGGATGAAGAATGCCATATCTTCGATAAAGGATCCGCCAATCAGGTAGACAAGGAGAATGATCATGATGATGACGCTCCGGTGGACCGGCAGCGTTGACAGCCAGTCGGCCACCAGGTAGGGCATCTTCGTTACGGCAAAAAAATGGCCGAGCACGGTTGCACCCGCGATGAGCACGAGCACCATGCAGCCAATCTTTACGGAGTCTTTGAGCGAGGCTATGAAGCGCTTTAAATCCATGTCCCCCTTGGCAACTACCAGCACGAGGACCGCGAACGCGCCCACACTGCCCGCTTCAGTGGGCGAGAAGAAGCCCCACATCAGACCCCCGACTACCAGGACGAAGATGGCAAGGACCAAGCCTACCGGTGGCAGGGCAACGAGCCTCTGTTTCCACGTTGACCGTTCGCCCTTGGGTCCCAGCTTGGGATTGATCTTGCACCAGAGAAAGAGGGTGAGCGCGAAGGTAAAGGCGATGATAAGACCTGGGATAATGCCGGCGAGAAACAGCTTGCCGATCGACGTATCGGTAATGAGGCCATAGATGACCAAGCCCACACTCGGAGGCATGATACCGCCCAGTGTTCCCACAGTGGCAACAGTTCCACATGAAAGCCTCTTGTCGTAACCGTACCGATCCATCTCAGGGATAGCGATGGTGGCAAAGGTGGCTGAGGTCGCCACAGCAGAGCCGCATATGGCCTTAAAAGCTGTAGCGGCCACAACCGTCGCGATAGCAAGCCCACCCGATACGTGTCCGACGCATTTGTAGCCCAAGTCGTAAAGGCTCTTTGAGACTCCCGCACTCGCGCCGATCTGGCCCATGAGGACGAACAAAGGTATCACGATGAGGCTGTAAGATGAGAAGACGGTGTAAAAATCCATAGCCACCAGGTCCAGAGCTGCTCGAACATTTACGATAGCAGCAAACCCTAAAAAGCCCGTTATGGCCATCGCAAAGCCGATCTCAACCCCCCAAATGAAGAGGGCGAAGAGCAACAGAATAACCAAGCAGGCAATGAGTTCAAGACTCATGATTGTGGCTCCTTTGACGTCTGCATGAGGTCAAAAATGAGAACGAGGCACTCTACAAAGCAACAAACGCCAACACCATAGGCAACAGGAAATTCCGGTATTTCCAGGATGGGCGACACCTGCTTGACCTCGAGGAGATGATTCCCTATGCGTACGATGTTCCAGCCGATGATGGCAAAGGTTATGATCCCTACCAACCTCGTGGTCAGGCGCAGCAGCCTCTGCCACTTTTGGGATAGCTTCACGCTAAGAAATTCCATCACCACATGCCCTTTCTCCAACGAGGTCTGGGGGAGAGCGAATCCTATGACGATTGCAGCGAGGAAGACAACGATCTCAAAGGTGAAATCGATAGGGTTTCCGAATTTTCTCAACGTGACGTCGAGCACGGTAAGGCCCACGATGGAGGCGAGCGCGGCGCAGGAGATCCAGTACATGACACGGCTCACACCCTTCACCGCGGCAAAAAGCTGGTTCATAGACTCCCCCCTTGCTGACTTTTCATGGCCCGATCATTTAGAATATTTTTCCACAAGCGACGTGGCTTCCTGGAAAACCTTTTTGCCGGGCAATCCCCTTTTCTCCATATCGGCTACCCACGCTTCACTGACGGGCTTCGCCTTTTCCATCCAGGCTTTTCTCTCCGCGGGCGGCAGCTGGTAAATCTCGGAATTCGCTTTCTTTGCCTCTTCCTGCGCCGCCTGAGCAGCCCTGTCAAAAGCGTCTCCACTTCTCTCCGCCATCCTGACCCCCGTGAGCTCATCCAGAATCTTCTGGTCTCCCGCTGACAGACTATTCCAGGCATTCGGATTCATCACGAGACCGCTCGTCATCACGTAGAGGTTGGCAATGGTATGGTGCTTTATCACCTCTCCGAGCTTGAAATCCTTAATCGCGGAGAAAGGCAAGAGCGCACCGTCGGCCATACCCTTCTGAAGCGAATCGTACAGTTCCGGGATGGGAATGGTGAGAGGCGAACCGCCGAGTGTTCTGAGAACCGAGGTTTGCACAGGACCGGGACTCCGCAACCTCATCCCCTTCAGGTCTGCCAGAACCTTAACCGTCTTTTTTGTCGCGTGGACCTGCCCGGGTTCACTTGTCTGAAGCATGAGCATTTTGACCCCGGGGTAGTCCTGCTTCATATATTTTTCGTACAGCTCCCACAAGATGCGACTACCGATCTTACCCGAAGGGACTCCGGTGGGAAGCTCCATTACCTGCGCGAGGGGGAATCGACCCGGGGTATACCCGTGAATAAAAACAGAAATGTCCGAAATGCCCCGGACAGCCATGTCGTACTGGTCTTTTGCCTTTCCCAGCGCTTCGTTTGGATAGAAGGTGATTTTAACCCTGCCTTGCGTGCGCTGTTCCAGCTCTTTTGCAAAGGGCTGGTAGATCTCAACAACCATCGAATGCTGCATCGAGTTCCACATGGCAAATTTCAGCTCAATCGGTTTTTGCTCTGCAGCCGAGGAAAGCATCGGGCTCGCGAGAAAGAGAAACAGGAACACCAATGCCGGCACTGCGTATAAACCTTTTTTCATTTTCTTCCCCTTACACGTGTATTGTTTTTAAGTCCCGGTGCATCCCCATAGCGCCTGGTTTCGCTGTTTCTTTACTTAGTGTTCTAGCGGTATCTTCCTGAACGCAAAACGTCCTTCGTCTTCCTTCCGGGTAGCCAGGAAACATAGCCAGTTCTTGTCATCCTGCTCAGGATAGTCCGCCCGGACGAAGGCAAACGGAACCATCCGGGTTTCCGTTCTCTCCAGTGACGATCTCAGGATCAGCTCAGCGTTATCTATAATCGATTTCACATCAAGGGCGCGGCCAAGCTCGTGCGGGTTCTCTGCTTTCAGCGGAGCTGCCTTTGCATCTTCCAGGCGCACTATGGCCCGTTCCAGCAGTCCCTTGCTTCTCACAGCACCACAATAAAAGTCCATGAGGTTCTGGACGTGCAGCTCGACCTCCTTCCAGTGAAATCCCAGGTCGCGATCGAGCATCTCTGTACACTTCTCTTTTCTGGATTTTACCGTATCTCCAGAAACAGGCAGGAACGCATTCTGGGCTTTGGCTCTCTTAGCCACCATTTCTCCGGCATACCAGCCCTGGGTTATGGCGCCCGGACCCGCCTGCCATGGAAGTCCGCCTACTTCATCTCCTGCCGCAAACAGGTTCCTGATATCGGTCTCCAGGTCCTTGTCCACCCATATCCCTTTGGCGGCCGTGCCGGCAAATTCACGAGGCCAGTAACCGGCGTACTCCTGTGGGTTATTTCTTAAATCCGCACTCTCCTCATCGTTGAAATACCGCATGAACTGGGTGCCCTTACCCTCATTCTTGATCGACCACTCGATGTACTCTTTTTCGTAATCGGTAGCTTCGCTGAAGTCAAGATAGAAAGGCCCTTCTCCTCTCTTTACCCTCGCACCGATGGGACCGGCTTTCTGAGCGCCCAGATGGAGTCTCATGGGGTTCTTTTCCAGCCACTCCTCTCTGATTTTTGGACTCCATTTTTCTTTTCCCAGGGAATCCCAATCATAAAACTCGGTCCGTGGAACGATGACATTCCCCTCTCCGTCGATGACACGAGCCGCGGGCTGAACCGTGTTCCGTGGATCACCGTAGTTGGGATTGTAGTTGCCGAATGCCGCGGCGATATTCTGCCCGGCAAGAAACTCAGCATTTATGATGGGCAGGCCGGCGCGCACGGCCATCGAGGTGCCGTCTCCGCTCATGGAAGAGGGTATTCTCGTGTTGAAATCAAAACCGGTGGGATTGCGCGTCAGCCTGTTGGATCTTCCGCTCGATAGTACTACGGCCTTGGCCCTGAACAGGTAAATGTCGGCGGTACGCGTATTGACGCCGACCGCGCCTGCTATGTGGCCATCAACCGTAATCAGATCGGTCATCTGTACCCGGTTGATGATGGTGACCCCTCGCTTTCGTGCTTCTTTGGTTAAGGTCGGCTTCAAAGGTATACCGTCGAAATTGAATGCCGCGGGCACGCTGTGAAACTGCTCGACTACCCGGAACTTGCCGGGAGCTTTGCTGTCCTCGTACCTGAATTTGATGCCGAGCCGCTCCAGGTCCAGGGCGCGTTGGTACATCGTGCCTGCTACCAGCATGAAGAGGTCCTTTCTAAAAAAGCCAAAAGCTGTACCCTGTCGATGGTCTTCCGCCATGTCCTCAAGGGTATAACCCATTTTCTCGTGTATCTCGGGAATATAGGACCAGAGGTGATCTATCCCCGAGGCAGCGCAGCCGCTTCTTAAGGTATTCGACTTGTCCGCCAGTGTCACACGCAATCCATTCCCTTCACTCGCCCTGATCGCGGCCATACATCCGGCCAAACCTCCGCCGATTACCAGCACATCGGTTTCATGATCAATCACGTTTAACACGGTCATACTTACTCTCCTTTACATCAATGTTAGGCATACAGTACAGCTAAGGCCTGCCCGTTAACGCCGCAAGAGCGAGCCTCTCATCTGAAAGGGAGTTACAATCCGGATGGCACCCTGATCCCTTTTCGGACAATCCGTCACACACGCCCCGCAAAACCAGCATTCCTCGGGATACTTGAGGATCGGTGGTTTGCCCTTTTCCGGATTGGGAACGAACGCGTCACACATGCAGACTTCCACGCAGGTGTTACAGCCGTTACAGGCCTTGTCGTTGAAATAGATGTGTTTGAAAGCCATTTAGTCGATCACCTCCTTGGTGCAGTGTCATGCTCGAACTCAAACTTGTAGCAAAGGCCTGTTTTTTTGTCAATACAATTCTGTCGAGTATACCAGATAGGCATAGACATACTATCCGGTTAGGGGTAGAGAAAAAGGAGAGGGATGTGGAGGTCAGCGTAAGCCAGGAGAAGGGGGACAGGAGCCAGAACGCAAAGAGGTTGTGCCACCTCATCCTCGGCGTACTCTCCAAACTCGGCCAAGAGTGAAAAGAGACCCGTGCGACTCGCCGGATGGAAGGAGGAAAGGTGCTTGGAGGAGGCGCTCATGAGGATGGAGATCCTTTCGCACACCCACGAAAGTTGAAGCTGACTTAAGCCATCAAGAATGACGATTACCACGTATAATGTGCCGCACACAACGACAAAGGAAAAGTGACGAGGAAGTAACTCTCGGACTTTCGGCGCCACACATGTCAGACATCCTCTACTGGTTTCCCTTGGATCAAGCTTTTTGGGACGCCATTTAGTTTTCGTAACAGTTTAGTCCCTACCGTTCATCAGCTTGAATTGCAATACAGGGCAGCTTGAGCTTGAGCGGTATCGGAAGTCAGAAGGGTCTGGAGGAATGCTC
>JADGQN010000291.1 GCA_017881765.1 Syntrophobacterales bacterium
CTCCAGACCTCTTCCTTGAGGAGGCCCATGATGAACGCAGAAATCTTTTCCCCCTTCTTCTTTCCTCTTCTTCCATCCTCCATGATGAAGTGCCAATGCCTGTCGATCGCTTCTATAAGTTCCGGCACGCCTTCACCCCGATCAGCCCGCGTTATAAGCACCGGAGCGACCCAGTCGTCGGTCCCTGCGCGGCCGGAACAATGCATCGCCAACTCCCGCTCTGCGTCCACGGCTCCCGGGTGGTCGCCCTTGTTCACGACCAGGATATCGCCTATTTCTATGAGCCCTGCTTTCATCAACTGGACCTCGTCGCCATAATCGGGGGTGAAGAGGATGATCACCGTGTCGCACAGATGGAGAAGTTCCTTCTCCGCCTGACCCGCGCCCACGCTTTCTATGAGAACCACGTCCTTTCCGAGACCCTCCAGCACATAGATTGCACCCGCTGCCGCTCGCGCTACTCCGCCCGGATAGCCCCTGTGCGCCATGGAACGAATAAAGATTCCCTTCTTTTCAGCATCCTTCATCCGCAGCCTATCGGCAAGGAATGCACCACCGCTTCGCAAGCTCGTGGGATCGGTTGCCACGACACCCACTTTTTTGCCCTGATTGAATAAAGAGACGGCGAGTCTGCCCGTGATAGTGCTCTTACCCGCTCCCGGCGGACCCGTAATGCCTATTACATGGGCGCTGCCGGTGTGCGGGAGGAGAAGGGACAATTCGGCGTAGCCTTCCGGCTTTCCGTTTTCGATGAGGGAGATGAGACGGGCAGCGCTCTTTTCATCGCCCTTCAATACCTTCTCTGCGAGTCCACTACCATTCAAAAGCGACACCCCGTTCCCTTACCCGGATGACCTCCTTAGCGTCAAGCTCCAAAAGCTGTCCTCGGTCCAAAAATACTATTGTGATCAGGCTATCGAAGTATTGTATACTGTATACCATATGCGTCCAGTATAGTGAAGCGGGCAGTCGCTTGTCAAGAACTTTTGGACACGATTGAGAACAGAAAAACGGGCGGAAAAGGGGCTCTGACGCGAGTTCTGATCAAAAAAATCCCAATTTAAAGAAGGGGGGAGCATGCGGGCTTTAGTACTAGGCGGAACCGGTGGCATGGGTCAGGGGGTGGCCAGGGATCTCATCAAGCAGGAGCAGATCAAACAGGTCCGTTTGGGCGACATAAATGTTGATCCGGCCAGGGTGCAGGAGAAATTGCGCGCCAGTGAAAAAATATCCCTCGGCAGAATAGATGTGAACGATCATGCCGGCTTGGTCAGTGCGATCAGAGATACCGACGTGGTCATAAACTGCGCGGGGCCGTTCTACAAGACGGCCGTAACCGTGGCCAGAGCAGCCGTTGAAGCGCGGGTCAATTATATAGATATCTGCGATGACTATGAAGCCGCGGAGATTCTCTTTGCTTCCGATATCGATAAAGCTGCCAAGGAAGCGGGAATAACGGTCCTGACCGGGATGGGATCGGACCCGGGTACGAACAACGTACTAGTTAAGTGGTACGCCGATCAGCTCGATCGTGTTGACGAGATCGCGCTGTTTTGGGTGGTCAGTATCGCCGAGCTGGCCGGTGCGGCTTGGGACCACAGCCTCCACATGACAATCGGCAAGATACCCCAATATCTGGATGGTAAGCTCGAATATGTGGAAGGCGGCTCGGGCGAGGAGGTAGCCCAATTCCTTGAACCCCTCGGGACCTGCCTGGTACGTTATGTGGGTCATCCTCAGCCACTTACGATACCGCGCTACATAAAAGGGGTGAAGAGGGTCGTGATCAAAGGCGCGCTCATACCGAGGTGGGTGGACGAACTCATCAAAGAGCAGAAAGAGACGGGCTTCCTCAGCAAGGAGCCGATCGAGATCAAGGGAACCAAGGTGGTGCCATACGATCTCACCCTGAAGCTCTGGGACGCGATCCCCAAGAATAGAGATAATGGACCCCTTGCTTCCGGTCTGAAAGTCATTGTCAAAGGAGAGAGGAAAGGGAAACAGGTGACCTACACCGCGGACATCGTGGGCCGGATGGCGCCCGGCACAGGGCTCCCCGCTTCGATTGCGGCTCTCATGTTGGGCGCGGGTGACGTGACGGTAAAAGGGGTGGTGGCTCCGGAAGGCTGCATCGATCCGGGAAAATTTCTGGCAGCCCTGCTGCAGAGGGGCGCCAAAATACACCAGACGGAAACGATAACCTCGCTGTTCGAATTGTAGGAGGATATCCATGAAGAGCGCTGAAAAGCTGAACATAACAAGGAGTCTTGAACTTTTCAAGGAGGCGAAAGAATTAGTTCCCGGCGGCGTCCTGGGCGCCCGGAAGCCTAGCGATTTTATCGAAGGGGAATATCCGATCTTTCTTGAATCCGGCAAAGGCGCGCACCTAATCGACGTTGACGGCAATGAATTTATTGACTTCCTCTGTGGCTACGGGCCGATAATCCTGGGCTATAGGGAAGAAGAAGTTGATGAAGCGGTGATCAGGCAATTAAGAGATAAGGGCTTCTGCTTTACGCTGACCCAACCGTATCAGAACCAGCTCGCACAAAGACTCTCCGAACTCGTGCCCTCATCCGAAATGAGCATCTTCTTGAAGACCGGTTCCGACGGCACCACGGCGAGCGTCCGCATCGCGAGGGCATACACCAACCGGATCAAGGTCATGCGCTGCGGCTACCACGGCTGGCATGACTGGTCCGTTGAGATGAAGGGAGGCATCCCTGAGAAGCTCTACGAAGATGTGTACGAGTTCCGTTACAACAAGCTCGGTCAGCTCGAAGAGTTGATGGCTAAACATGGCGACCAGACAGCCGCCATCATCATGACTCCCTTCGGCCATCCCAACCATCAGAAGATGGAAGAGCCTCAACCAGGGTTCCTAGAAGGCGTAAGGGAAATAGCGACAAGGTATGGTGCGGTACTGATTTACGATGAAGTAAGGACGAACTTCAGACTCAGCATGGGCGGTGCGCAGCAACTGTATGCGGTTACCCCCGATATGTCGGTCCTGGGAAAAGGCATGGCCAACGGCTATGCAATAAGCGCCGTTACCGGAAAGGCCGATGTGATGATGGCCGCGGCGAGTAAGCTTTTCATATCGTCTACTTTTTTTCCGAACAGTGACGGTTATATTGCCGCTCTGAAAACTCTTGAGATCCTGGAGCGGGACCGTGTGCTCGACAACATATGGGAGAAAGGCGGCCGGTTTCTGAAAAGAATCCAGGCCATCATCGACACGTATAACGCCGGGGCCGAGCTGACCGGTGTAGCACCGATGTTTTACATAACCTTCAAAAAGGACCAGGCCGATACCTACAAGGCCAGACGAGATGATTTTTACACGCAGCTTATCCGCAAAGGCATCTTTTTGCACCCGCACCACCATGGCTATATCTGTTACAGACACACCGAGGAAGATCTGGACCTGGCGGCCAAAGCAATAGATGAAGCTATGGCTTATGTGAGTGAAAAATATTCGAGATAAGCTTCTAGCCAAACGGAGGCTTCGGGAGCACGCCCGCTCCATGCTAACCTTCAGTGTCGAGGATTACGAATAGAAAGCAAGCGTGCGGATGGTTAATGCCAGTTTGCGTTCAAGCGTATACCTTCGTTGTCGCTGCGTCCTTACAGGATGCTTCCTTCCAGGATGCTTCGCTAGCGCTATCGGCTCCTCGCTGCCGCCCGGGGTACCCGGCCGAAGGCTGGGTCGTCCATCTTGAATCCAAATTGGTATAAAAGGGCGGAGCCAGAAATGTGGCTCCGCCCTTTTATACCTGCCCGCTCCCCCCGGCAAGCCATGGGGAACGAGAGCGACCGTCAGAATGGATAATAGCGTAGACTCATCATGACGGTGCTCAAGTTTTCGCTCGGCAGGTTGAAGATGCGCAGATGGCTGTAAGAATATGACAAACCGGCGCGCATCAAGCCGTATTTACCTTTGTAGAAGGAATACCAGCCGCCGATAGTGGCCTGTTCAATAGCGGAGGCCTGAACAAGCGAGGAGTTTGCCGTGGAGCCTTCCTGTATCAGGGACTGAGGTGCGAAATTAGGATTGCCGAAGCCTCCTGTTGTCCCAAAGATATCTTTCCTCGACACCTGCTCCATACCCGCATACCCATAAATATCGAGGCGGTCATTAGGATGAGCGACCAGACCTACCAGGACTGCCACCTCGCTGATGGGATCGAGCTTGCCGCTGACAGGGTTGACCACGGCGTCGGCGAACCCGGCTGATCCATAGCGGCCGATGCCTTGGCCGGCGAGAAAGCTTCCCTGGAACTCTAGATACTTGGGTACGACCGGCAACAGCACTGCGCCGCCCAAACCCCAGCCGAAGGCCGTGTTGTTGTTGCGGCTGCCGTTCACCAGGGTCCTGTCGGTAAAGAACCGCCCAAGGCCGTAAACCTCCCAATGGCCGAAGCCGGGGTCAATGGCCACCTTGCCCACGATATCGGGATACTCATCCAGGGACAGACTGCCGGGCATGTTGGAACCGTTGGTGGTGCTGGTGACGTCGGTAAAATTATCGGGGTTGGCCAGTCTGAATGTGTAGTTTGCGCTGCTGCCGGACGCCAGGCCTCCTCCCGTGATGACCGCCTGCGGCGCTTCGGCCGACAGGCCGGCGGACACTATGCTGCCGAAGTCCTTGACCAGGCGTACCTGGGGGTTCCGCGTCCACGTGAAGCCGGGAATGAACTGCTGGTCGATGGTAAGGGGTAAGTTCTCCTGGCGCGGCACTATGCCCGCCTTATTCATGGTGATGAGACTCCAGGCCTGGCCTGCCAACAGGTGCCAGCCATCCTTCGTGTCGTAGGTTGCGTAGAGCTGACGAATGCGGGGATTGTAGCTGTTGCTTTCCACGGAATTGCCCGAAGTGCCGCTGCCGCCTCCGAGAAAGTCCATCTCGTAATAGGCCGCGAGTGCCGCATAATCCTCCTTCCCCTGGGCGAGCAGCGAGAGACGCGACCCGCGTGCCGAACCGCGGAGCTCGTTCATGTAGTAGTTTGGGGAATTTTGTAACGGAAAGCCTCCTGCGCCGAGGTTCCACCTCGAGTTGACATCCGAGCCCGTGAAACGGTCGCGATAAATGCCTGCGGCTTCAATAAATCCGCCGAGAGTCACACTCACTGCGGTGTTGGTGAACAGTGTCTTTCCGCTACCCGGCGAAGAAGGGGTTTGAGATGGTGCCGCTGCAACGGGAGTCGTTTGAGCGGGTGCGCTCACTGCAGCGGAGGTCGCTTGGGGCTGCATGGTCTTCTTAAGGGCGTCGATCTGCTGCTGAAGCGCATTGATCTGGGCCTGCAGAGACTCTATGGTCGCCGCGGTCTGCGCGCGGGCGGGACCGGCCACCACAAAGAGAAGACAGCAGAACCCGAGAGCAAATGCCGACAACTTTTGCTGAACACAGCCTGGCGCACCATGCTTCCATGCTTTCATCTTCGATCCTCCTCCGTTAATATTTATTCTTATATCAGGTTCTCGTGTTACGGTTGCATCACGAAAACGGTTAGTTGTGCGTCAAGAATCTAATGGGGCCTCAGGTTTTCTTCCCTTCTCGCGCACCTTTTCCGCATACCAGAGATCATTGTGTTGGTGGGCCCAGACCGCATCGACGTAACCGGTCCACATGCCTTCAAAGACACCCTCGACACCTATGGTTCCCACGTAAACATGGCCGAAGGAGGCACTGACAAACAGGACGGCGAAGGTGACGTGAATCACGTGAGAGAGTTGCATCGCGAAGCGGGTCTGCCCCCAGATGGGGAAATCGAGTGTTATGCCGCTTATCCCCACGGCGATCCCGAAAAGGATTACGAGCCAGAACCATCCCTTCTCGCCGCCGTTGACCCTCCCCGCGTGGGGTCGCGGCCCTTTACCGATCATGCCGCCCATGTTCTTAAACCACTCCAGATCGGTCTTCGTTGGGATGTTGTAGCGCACCCAGATGAGGAATTCCAACACTATTCCGACGAGCAGGAGCGGTCCGCAATAATTGTGCAGCGCCTTTGACCCCTGCAAATATCCGGACACAGACCAATGTCCGAAAATAGGTATCAGCGCTAAGCGCCCCAGAAGGAGGCTCAGTCCGGTGATGGCCATGATGATGAACACGAGGGCGGTATACCAGTGTAAGACCCGTTCCCCTAACGCAAAGCGTTCAATCTTCACCCCGGAGCGTGGTTTCTCCAATTTGTCTTTACCGACAATCAGATAGAACAGACCCATGGCCA